>JBKOZA010000582.1:0-1388 GCA_046725675.1 Candidatus Methylomirabilota bacterium | reverse complement strand
CGCCCGGCCCCGCCCGAGCCCGTCCACAGGCGCACGCGGGGGATGCGCAGCGGGAAGTTCATCTCCAGCGACTCGACCGGGATGTTCATGCAGTTCGACACGTCGGTCTCGATGACGTCGACGCCGTCCTTGTCCGGCCTGGCGCCCATACCACCGGCGGCCAGCTCGCTGGCGACGAAGGGGCGGCCGGTCTCGGGGTCGCGGCCGCCGAAGGCCATCACCAGCAGCGTGCCCGAGCTCGCCGCCGGCATGCGGCCGGGGAGGGCGCCGACCAGCGCGCCCAGGATGGTGTCGGCGATGCGCTTGATCGTCGCCGTACGGCAGCTCACCGGCGCCGGCGGCGTCGGATTGACGATCGTTCCCTCGGGGAGGATCGCGTCCACGGCGCGGAAGCAACCGCCGTTGTTCGGGACCGACGCGTCCGAGATGGCGCGGACCGCGTAGTACACCGCCGACATCGTCGAGGCCGGCACCGAGTTGAAGGGGCCGCGCACCTGGGGATCGCTGCCCGTGAAGTCGAACGTCATCGCCGAGCCGCGCACGCGCACCGTCACCGCGATCTTCACCGGTCGCCCGATGTCGACCCCGTCGTCGTCCAGCCAGTCCTGGAAGGCGTAGTCACCGTCGGGGATGTCGGCGATCTGGGCGCGGGTGAGACGCTCGGCCCGAGACAGGAGCTCGTCGATGCAGGCCACCACCGTGGAGGTGCCGTGCGCCGCGAACAGCTCTTGAAGCCGGATGCCGCCGAGCCGGCCCGCGGCGAGCTGGGCCATGAGATCTCCCGTGAACACGTCGGGCAGGCGGACGTTGCGGGTGAGCAGGCGGAAGAGGTTCTCGTCCAGCAGGCCCGCGCGGAAGAGCTGGGTGGGCGGGATGATCACGCCTTCCTGATACAGCTCGGTGGCGTCGGTCGGCACGCTGCCGGGCGTGCGCCCCCCGACGTCCTGGTGGTGGCACATCGTGCACGCCAGGGCCACCACCCGGCCGTCGGCGAAGACCGGTACCGCCAGGGTGATGTCGGGCAGGTGAGTGCCGCCGTCGTAGGGGTCGTTGAGCAGGAACGCGTCGCCCTCCTGCATGCGCTCGGGGGGGAACGCGCGCACGAGCCGCTGCGCGGCGAACTGCAGGGCGCCCAGATGAATGGGAATCGCGGCCGCCTGTGCGATGGTCTCGCCCTGGGTGTTGAACAGGGCGGCCGAGGCGTCGAGACCTTCCTTCACGATGGGCGACGCCGCGCTCTTGAGGAGCGTCAGCTCCATCTCGTCGGCGATGGCATCGAGCCGGTTGCGCAGCACCTCCAGCAGGATCGGGTCGATCCCAGCAGTGCGAGGCGCAGCCGAAGGCGAGCCGAGCGAAGCGTCGATGGCAGTGCGAGGCGCAGCCGAAGG
>JBKOZA010000581.1:0-10703 GCA_046725675.1 Candidatus Methylomirabilota bacterium | reverse complement strand
GGTGCGCCGGCACTGCCACACGATGGCGCGGTGGATCGGCGCGCCGGTCGCGCGATCCCACACCAGCGCGGTCTCGCGCTGGTTGGTGATGCCGATGGCGGCGATCTCGGTGGCGCTCACGCCGGCGGCGGTGAGCGCGCGCCGGGCCGCGTCCCCGACGGTGGCCCAGATCTGCTCGGGGTCGTGCTCGACCCAGCCCGGCTGCGGGTAATACTGGGGCAGCTCGGCGTAGCCCCGCGCGCGGACGGCGCCCTCGGCGTCGATCACCAGCGCGGTGGAGCCCGAGGTGCCCTGATCGAGTGCGAGGACGTAGCGGCGGGCCGTCATCCAGGGCGAGATTACTCCAAAACACCGCGCCGGCGCCGCTCGCAGCGCCCGAGCGTCCGTAGCAGCAGCAGGGCGACGAGCGCGAGAGCCAGGACGACGACCCCGAGGCCCAGCGGCAGCAGCCCCACGCCGCCCAGCAGGCCGCCGCCACGCGCGGCGCTGCGCTCGGCCGCCCGCAGCATGAGCGCGCCGCTCAGGCTCAGCAGCGCCGCCCAGGCGATCACGACGAGCTGCGTGCGCCGCATGGCCTGTATCGCTCTCGGCGACAGGGGCCACAGGCTCCGGACGCCCAGCGCCAGCACCCACAGCGGAAACGCGATCAGCGGGAGCACCATCACCACGACCGACGGCGGCAGACGCGTCACCGAGGCCGGGGAGACGGCCCCGGTCAGCAGGCCGGCAGGAAGCAGCAGGCCGAGGCTGATCAGCGCCTGCGTCACCGCGAGCAGGACACGCACGGTCGCCGGTCTGCCGCTCACTCGGGAAAGGCCGCCCGCGCCCCGGCGCTCGACCTCGAAGGTCGCCCGGTCTACGCCTCGTCCATCGCGCGCAGGAAGGCCGCGCGCTTGGCGGGGTCGTCGATGTGCAGGGCCAGGCGGTCGGCCAGCGCGGTCGTGTCCGACGCCTCCTTGGACGCCTGAGCGACGAGCACGCGGGCGATCGGACCCACGTGAGTGGCCAGACGCGTCTCGGCCGTGGCCAGCACGGTGGGCGTGATGGGCGACGGCGCGCGCTGGCGACGCTGGGGCTCCCGCGGGCCACGGCGTGACCCGAGCGCCGTTGGATCGCGCATATGCGTGTCGGATTCTGAACGCGCATTCACGACCTGTCAACGCGCCGGCCCGCCGCGGTGTGCGCGGACTCGCGCGGCGGGCGGCTACCGGCTCGGCTCGGCCTGCAGCCGCGCGACGAGGTCGGCGCGGTCGCTGATGATCACGTCCACCCCGGCGCCGGCCAGACGCCGCATGGTCGCCTCGTCGTTGACCGTGAAGACGCCCACGCCGATCCTCGCGCGGTGCGCCGCCTCGACCACGGCGGCGTCGCAGAGCGAGTAGTGGAGGCCCAGGAAGCTCGCGCGCGCCTCGGCGGCCCAGCCGACGGTGTCGACGGGCTTTGCCCCCGACTGCTCGACGTGGTGGCGATCCACCAGCAGCGTGGTCTGCTGCGTCGGCGCCAGCGCGCGGACCTCGGCCAGCACCGCCGGGTTGAAGGCCATGACGAACGTCCGCTCGGTGATGCCGGCGGCCTGGAGCAGGTCCAGCACCCGGCGCTCCAGCCCCTCGTAGCGTGGACCGGGCACGGCGGTGACGCGCTCGCCCCGGCGCTCGTAGTGGACGGCGGGACCCGGCGTCTTGACCTCTACCAGCAGCGCCACTCCGGCCGGCCCCGCCAGCGCCAGCACCTCGTCGAGCGTCGGCACGTGGTCGTCGGTGAGCGCGCCGTCGGGACCGCGCAGGCGCGCCCGCGCGAGGTCGGCGGCGGTGCAGGCGGCGACGGGACCGGTCCCGCTGGTCGTCCGGTCGAGCGTCGGGTCGTGGATCACCGCCACCCGGGCATCGGCCGTGAGGTGGACGTCCAGCTCGAGGATCTGGGCGCCGAGTGCCGTGGCGTGGCGGAAGGCCGTGAGGCTGTTCTCCGGCCACTGGGCGGCGCCGCCGCGGTGGACGACGTAACGGGTCGGCATCGTCGTCTACTTCTCGGTCTCGATGAGGCCCTTCACGAACCAGCGCTGCATCAGGACGATCACCGCGACCGGCGGCAGCAACACCATGATCGCCGCGGCCATGATGACGTTCCACTCGGCCAGCTGCGAGCCGCCGCGAGGGACGAGCGATTCCACGCCGACGACCGCGGTCCGCATCTCGCTGGTCGTGGTGACCATCAGCGGCCACAGGTACTCGTTCCAGCCGTAGACGAACAGGATCACGAAGAGGGCGGCGATGTTCGCCTTGGACAGCGGCAGCAGGATCGACCACAGGAAGCGCAGGGGCCCGGCCCCGTCGAGCTGGGCGGCCTCGGCGAGCGAGTCGGGAATGGTGCGGTAGAACTGCCGGAACAGGAACGTCCCCGTCGCCGACGCCATGAGCGGGACCGTCAGCGCCCAATAGGTGTTCACCCAGCCGAGGCGGGTCATGACCTCGAACGTCGAGACGATCCGCACCGGCACCGGCAGCATCAGCGTCACGAAGATCATCCAGAAGACCAGCTGCTTGCCGCGGAAGTCGAAGTACACGATGGCGAACGCCGACAGCATCGAGATGACGATCTTGCCCACCGCGATGGCCAGCGCCACCACCGCGCTGTTGAAGAGCAGCCGCCCCATCTTCGCGCGCTCCCACGCCTGGGCATAGTTGTCGAGCATGGCGGTGGAGGGCAGCAGACGCGGCGGCAGGCTCGTCGCCTCGCCGACCGTCTGGGTGCTGATCACGAGCGCGTAGTACAGCGGGAACGCCAGCACCGCCACCGAGCCCAGGAGGATGGCGTGGGCGAGGACGCCACTCCAGTCGCGGCGGCGGGGCGCCCGGGCCACGGCGGCGCCGAGGCTGGCCGAGCGCTCCAGCACCCGCGCCATCAGTACGTGACCTTCTTCTCGGCGAAGCGGAACTGCAGCGCGGTGAGGCCGATGACGACGGCCATGAGGACGACCGACTGGGCCGCCGACAGTCCCAGCTGCAGGTTCTCGAAGCCGTCCTTCCACGCCTTGTAGACGAGGATCGAGGTAGCGTCGCCGGGCCCGCCCTGGGTCACCGAGTGCACGAGCCCGAACGTCTCGAAGAACGCGAAGGTCATGTTGAGCGTGAACAGGAAGAAGGTCACCGGCGACAGGAGCGGAAACGTGATCGCCAGGAAGCGCCGGACGGGCCCGGCCCCGTCGACGCTGGCCGCCTCCAGCACGGAGGCCTCGATCGCCTGCAGGCCGGCCAGATAGAAGGCCAGGTTGTAGCCGAACTGCTTCCACACCGCGGCCACGACCAGCAGCGTCATCGCGACCCACCCTTTCAGGAACCAGTTGAACTGGTAGGCGGTCGCAAACGAGAGGACGTACGGCAGCACCCCGTAGGAGGGGTGGAAGATGAACAGCCACAGGATGCCGGCGATGGCCGGCGCGATCCCGTACGGCCACAGCAGCAGCGAGCGGTACACGGCCAGCCCGCGG
Organism: Candidatus Methylomirabilota bacterium; assembly: GCA_046725675.1. GTDB lineage: Bacteria > Methylomirabilota > Methylomirabilia > Rokubacteriales > CSP1-6 > AR5. The sequence continues at coordinate 7,219 of JBKOZA010000581.1, read as the reverse complement.
ATCCGCGCGTTGGCGAGGGCGGCGAGGACGAGCGCCAGGACCAGGCCGATCACCGTGACGAGGAAGGCGAACAGCACGCTGGTGAGCGCGCTGCGCAGGTAGGCGGCGTCCCCGAACAGCCGGGCGAAGTTACCCCAGCCGACGAAGATCAGGCGATCGCCGAACGGCGAGGCCCGGTACAGCGACAGCCGCACCGAGTCCAGCGCCGGCCAGTAAAAGAAGACCAGCGTGATGACGATCTGCGGCGCGACCAGGAGGTACGGCAGCCAGCGGTTGCGAAAGACCGTCCGCTTCATGGCCGGCCGCCGGCCACCGCGTCACTTGTACAGCGCCGCGAATTCCTTGAGGATGTCGCCGGACTTGGCGACGGCGTCGTCGAGCCCCTGCTTGGCCGTCTTCTTGCCCGCGAAGACGTTCTCCATCTGCTCCTCGATCGCATCGCGGATCGAGCCGTAGTTGCCCAGCCGCAGTCCCTGGCTGTTCGGAGTGGTCTTGCCCGCGTTCATCTGGGCGACGGCCGTCTTGAGGTGCGGGTTCTTGGTGTAGACGCCGGAAGCCTCCATCGCTTTCACGGCGGCCTGCGTGAGGGGCAGGTAACCCGTCACCGTCGCCCACCAGGCCTGGTTCTCGGTGGAGGCCAGGTACTTGAAGAACTGCGCCACGCCTTTGGCCTCCTCGGGCTTGGCCCCCTTGATCACCCACAGCGTGGCCCCCCCGATGATCGAGTTTCCGTGCGGGAAGCCCGCCATGTGCGGCAGCGGCGCGGTCCCCCACGCAAACTTGCCTTCGGCCGTCTTCGTGAGGTTGCCGATGTAGGCCGACGACGTCGTGAAGATGCCGCACTCGCCGCCGCCCATGTTGGCCTCGGCCTTGTTGAGCCGGCCGTTGTAGGTGAACCAGCCCTCCTTGGCTCCCCGCTGGAGCAGCTCCAGCATCTTGACGCCGAACGGCCCGTTGATCTTGAGCGTCGTGGCCAGCCCGTCGAAGCCGTTGGCGTGATCGGCGAACGGCTGGTCGTGGTAGGCGTGCATGTTCTCCATGATGACCCACGACGGCCACGCGCTGCTGTAGCCGCACTTGGCGCCGCCGGCCACCAGCTTCTTGGCCATCGCCTCGACCTCGTCCCACGTGGCCGGCGCCTTGTCGGGCAGGCCGGCCTTCTTGAACAGGTCCTTGTTGTAGTAGAGGATCGGCGTCGACGAGTTGAACGCCATCGAATACAGGTTGCCGCCGCTCGAGTAGTAGGTCTTGACCGGCCCGATCAGGTCGTTCCAGTCGATGGCGACATTGTGGTCCTTCATCAGCTGAAAGACCGGGACGATCGCGCCCGACGACAGCATGGTCTGGGTGCCGACCTCGTAGACCTGGACCACGTGGGGCGCCTGCTTGGCGCGGTACGCCGCGATGGCGGCGTTCAGCGTCTCCGGGTACGAGCCCTTGAAGATCGCCTTCACCTCGTACTCGCTCTGGGAGGCGTTGAACTTCGCCGCGATCTCGCCGACGCGCTCGCCCAGCGTGGCCTGCAGCGCGTGCCACCAGGTGATCTCGGTCCTGGCCAGCGCGGGGCCGGGCAGGGCGACGACGAGAGCGGCACCGACGAACACCGTGGTGAGTAGCGTGCGCGGCATCCACGACCTCATGAGAGTCCTCCTGTGTTCGACGGAAGGCGCGACGGGGCGGACTATAGCACAGGCACTCGTGACGGCTCGGTTACGGCCGGGTCTCCGTCGTGATCCACTTCGCGATCGCCGCCACCACCTCGGTGTCGAGGCCCAGATAGCCGTGGGCCGCGCGGGCGTCGCACGGTCCCGACTGGGGTGGATCGCCACCGCTGAACGTCAGCAGCTCGCGCCGGGGCGCCGACCCGAGGTCGCGCATGAGCGCGGGCGTGTCGGCGTAGGGCGTCGACCGGCACGCGTCGTCGCGATGGTGGACGACCAGCGTCGGCACGCGAATGTCCTTCAGGCGGACGTCGCCGACGGACTCCGGACGCTCGCGGCCTTGCCGCGTCACCGTAGAGGTGAGCACGAGGCCGTCGGGCCCGCCGGCACCGGCCAGGCGCGCCGTCGCGCTGGCCGCCGACACCGTGCCCATGCTGGTCCCCACCAGCCACACCGGCACCGCGGCCTCCGCCCGCAGCGTCGCGATCACCGCTCGAACGTCGTCGGCGTGGGCGGCGGTCGTGCGAAAGCCGTCGAGCCCATCCGGCCGGTCGGACGGCGTGTCGACGACGGCGACCAGCAGACCGTGCCCGGCGAATCGCGCGCGGTTGCGCACGAGAAAGTTGCCGGCGAGCCCGAGCCGGTCCCCGCGCAGGTTCAGGGCCCCGTTGCCACCGGCGAACAGCACGACGGTGGCGACCGGCCGGGCCGCGGGTCGCACGAGGAGGAACGACTGGGTGACGCCGGGTCGCGTGGGGATGGTGCGGACGTCGCCGGTCACGCCCCCGGCACGGTCGCCGGTGCCGAGCAGCCCCACCGCCAGCACCAGCGCCGACCAGCGCCGCCGGGGCGTCACGCGCGGAAGCGGTGCGACCGGCCGACGTGCGCGCGATACGCCTCGAGCTCGGCGTCGAGCCGCCGTGGTGTCCAGCCGAGCAGCAGCGCCATGCGCCGGCCGATCGCCTCGGCGCAGTCGCGACCCTGACACCGGCTGGTGCCGATCCCCGTGCGGCGGAGCAGGAAGTCCTGCAGCGACACGGTGAGCTCTTCGTGCACGGCGTGGTGGAGCTGGGCGACCACGTCGGGATTCGACGGACACAGCCGCTCGCCGCCACCGGGGACCTTGCCGGCCAGCTCCATCACCCGCCGGTAGGTGCGACCGTACAGGGCCACCAGCGTCTCCAGCGTCTCGCGCGGCAGGCCGCTGGCGGCGACCTCTTCCGAGACGTCGAGCCAGGTGTGCGCCTCCATGCGCCCCACCTCCTGGTCGGCGCCGTCCAGCGTGAGGTGTGCCGTGCGGGAGGGCGCCGGCCGGCCGAGCAGGCGGCTGACGCGATCGCCCAGCTCCTCGGCCAGGCTGCGGAAGCATGTCAGCTTCGTGCCGGTGATCGACAGGAAGCGGCCGCCGGCCTCCTCGATCACCTTGTGGGCGCGCGACACGTCGGAGGCCCGCCCGCTCTCCTCGAAGGACAGCGGGCGCACGCCGGCATAGGTGTAGAGGACCTCGCGGGGATCGACGCGCGGATCGGACACCGCGCGCCGGACCTCCCCGAGCAGGTACTCGACCTCGGCGCGGGTGGCGTGGAGCCGGTCGAGGTCCCCCTCGAAATCGGTGTCGGTGGTGCCCACCAGCGAGAACTCGCGCCAGGGGATGACGAAGATCATGCGCTCGTCGCTGGTGGAGTGATAAATCGCCCGCTCGGTCATGCGGGGGAGCAGGCAGTGGATGCCCTTGGTGCGTCGCAGCACGCGGGTGCCGCGGTCGCGCACGCCGCCCATCGCCCGCAGCTCGTCCACCCAGGGGCCTGAGGCGTTGACGATGACTCGGGCTCCGAGGGTCACGACACCGCCGCCGAGCAGATCGCGCACCCGGACGCCGGCGGGCACACCATGCGCGTCGCGACGGATCTCCTCCACCTGGGCATAGTTGAACACGCGGGCCCCGTGACGGGCGGCGGACAGCACGTTCTCCAGGCACAGCCGCTCGGGATACAGGAGCAGGTCGTCGAAGTAGTACCCGGCGCCACGCAGGTCCTCGGACCGGATGCACGGCTCCAGGCTGAGCGCATCGACGGCCCTCAGCACCCGGTACCGCTCGCGCGTGCGGCCGGGCGTGAGCCAGTCGTAGAGCGTGAGACCGATCCGGACCTTGATGAGGCCGCGCGACGAGTCCCGATAGATCGGCACCAGGAACGGCAACGGCCGCACCAGGTGGGGTGCCAGCCGGCCCAGGCGCTCGCGCTCGGTGAGGGACTCCCGGACCAGCCCGAGGTCCCAGAGCTCGAGGTAGCGCAGGCCGCCGTGGATCAGCTTCGACGAGCGCGAGGTGGTCGCGGAGGCGAAGTCACCCTTGTCCACGAGCGCGACCGACAGCCCTCGCAGCGCGAGGTCGCGCGCGGCGCCGGCCCCGGCCATGCCCCCGCCGACGATGACGACGTCGTAGTCGCCGTCGGTGAGCCGGGGCCGGCCCGCCTCAGCCGGCAAGCGCGTGCAGCATGACGGACAGCCCCAAGCGGAGACCGACCGGCAGCCCGTCCTCGTTCATCTGGAACTCGGGCGCGTGGTGGGGGTAGGAGCCGCCGCTGGTGGGCGCGATGCCGACGCGGAAGTAGCAGCCGGGGCGCTGCTGCAGGAACAGGCTCATGTCGTCGCTGGCCATGACCGGGGGCCCGTCGTTCAGCGCGCGGGCGCCCAGCTCCTCGGTGGCGCGCTCGCGCACGAAGGCCGTCTGGTGCGCATGATTGACGACGGCCGGGCACCCGTCCCCCATGAACGTCAGCCGCGCCTCGGTGCGGTGGGCGCGGGCGATGTCGGCGGCGTAGTCGGCCAGCCGCCCCTTGACCTGCACCCGGACTGCCTCGCTGAACGTGCGGAGGGAGCCGCGCAGGACGGCACTGGCGGGGATGATGTTGTGCTTGGTGCCACCGACGATCTGTCCCACCGTCAGCACCGCCGTCTCGTGCGCGGAGATCTCGCGGGACACGAGGTTCTGCAGCCCGAGCAGGATGTTGGCGGCGGCGGTGAGCGGATCGACGGACAGGTGGGGATAGGCGCCGTGACCGCCGCGGCCGGTGATGGTCACGTCGAAGAAGTCCGCCGACGCCATCGCGGGGCCGGCCACGATCCCCACCTGGCCGACCGGCGTCTGGGTCGTCAGGTGCAGCCCGTAGACCTCGTCGACCCGCGGGTCGTCGAGCGCGCCGGCGGCGATCATCGGCTCGGCGCCGCCGAAGACTTCCTCGGCCGGCTGGAACAGGAACACGGCGGTGCCCGGCAGCTGGGCCCGGTGCTGGGCCAGGATCTCGGCCAGCGTGACCGCGATCGCGGTGTGGCCGTCGTGGCCGCAGGCGTGCATGACCCCGGCCGTCGACGACGCGAAGGGGGCGGCGAACGTCTCGGTCAGCGGCAGCGCGTCGATGTCCGCGCGCCAGGCGATGGTACGGCCGGGTCGGTCGCCGTGCAGCACCCCGACCACGCCCGTGCGCCCGAGGCCCGTGCGCACCTGAAGCTTGGCCGCGTGCAGGCGCTCGGCGACGATTTCCGCCGTGCGGCGTTCCTCGAACGACAGCTCCGGATGGCGATGGAAGTCGCGGCGCAGGGCGACGAGGCCCTCGCGCCGCCGGCCGATCTCCTCGGTCCACTCGCGCGCCAGCGTGCTCATGTCAACCACGATAGTCCGCGGCACGCGCGTTGCCAAGTGGCCCGCCGGCGCCGACGCGCCGGCGGGCGGCGCTCACGTCCTCGCCTGGTCGCCCTCGTAGACCGCCACGAACCCGGGCGAACGCTCGCGCAGCCGCTCGTGGCTGAGCGCGCCACCCCGCATCATGTAGTCGTAGGCAAAGGCGACCGGGGTCAGGCGCAGAGCCTGACGCATCTGCTCGTACCACCGAAAGCTGCGGGCGGCGACGCCCAGCAGCTTCTCGACGCCGGGCCGCCGGGCCCGCTCGAAGTGCCGCAGCGCCGCGCCCACGTCGTCGGTCGTCGCGCACGCTCGCGCCAGCGCGATGGCGTCCTCGAGCGCCATCCGGGTTCCCGAGCCGATGGAGAAGTGCACGGTGCGCAGCGCGTCGCCGATGAGCACGGTGTTGTCGTGAGACCAGCGCTCGTTGGTCACGGCCTTGAAGGTGAGCCAGGTCGATCGGTTGGACAGGAGCCGGGCGCCGGCCAGGGTCTCGCGGAAGACGTCCTCGCAGTATCGACGGCTCTCGTCGTCCGAGGCGTCGGCCAGGCCGGCCGTGGCCCAGGTCTCGGCGTCGCACTCCACGATGAACGTGCTGGCGTCCGCGTCGTACCGGTAGTGATGCGCGACGAACACCCCGTCGCGATGCTCGCTGAACGTCAGCGTCAGACAGTCGAACGGCCGCGCCGTCCCGTACCAGACGTACCGGTTGGACAGGACTTCCACGGACGGCCGGAAGTGCGCGCGCCCGGCCTCGCGGACGGCGCTGTTGACGCCGTCGGCGCCCACGATCAGGTCGTAGCCGGCCAGCACCGCCGGATCGGCCAGCCGCGTGTCGAACTGGAGTCGAACGCCGAGCCGCCGGCATCGTTCCTGGAGCACGCGGAGTAGCTCCAGCCGGGCGATGCCCGAGAACCCCGGCCCGTCGATCCGGACCGGCTGGCCGCGGTGGACGATCGCCTGATCGTCCCAGGTCTGCAGACGGCGCTCGAGGTCGCGATACGACTGGGGATCGCTCGCCTCGAGGAACGACAGCGCGCGGTCCGAGAACACCACGCCCCAGCCGTACGTCGCGTCCGGCGGGTTCTGCTCCACCACCGTCACGTCGTGGCCGGCGTCCTGACGCTTCATCAGCAGCGCGAAGTACAGCCCGGCGGGTCCGCCCCCGACGACGCCGATCCGCACGTCAGCCTAGCAACGCGCGGATCGCGGGCAGGACGAGGTCCGGCCCGATCTCGGCGATGCGGGGGTCGTCGGCGCGCGTGACGCCGGTGAGCACCAGCACCGTCGCCAGCCCCAGCGACCGGCCCATCACGATGTCGGTCTCGAGGCGGTCGCCGACGATGACGCAGTCGCGCGCAGCCACGCCCAGCGTCTCCAGCGCGACCTCCAGGATGACGGGCGAGGGCTTGCCCACGATGGCCTCGACGCGCTGGCCGGTCACGGCCTCGACCGCTGCGATCATCCCCGCGCAGTCCGGGATCTCTCCGCCCTCCACCGGGCAGGTCCGGTCCGGATTCGTGGCGATCAGCCGGGCGCCGTGCCGACGCACCGCCTGCAGCGCCGTGTTGAGCTTGCCGTAGTCGAACGTCCGATCGAAGGCGATGACCACCCACCGCACGTCGGCGTCGCCCCGCACCTCGAAGCCGTGCTCCTGCAGCTCGCCGATCAGCGGAGGCTCGCCGATCACGAACACCGGCGCCCCCGGATCGAGCTTGCGCAGATATCGCGCGAGCACGACGGAGGAATTGACGACCTCCTCGGCCGTCGTCGGAATCCCGAGCCGCGTCAGCTTCTCGGCGTAGTCGCCCCGCGTGTACAGCGGCTTGTTCGACAGGAACGCCACCCGCCGCCCCGCGCTGCGCAGGGCTGCGATCGT
>JBKOZA010000580.1:0-9704 GCA_046725675.1 Candidatus Methylomirabilota bacterium | reverse complement strand
CGGTTCCACTCGAGCATGGTGAGCGCGAAGGATCCGCTGGAGGCGACGGTGACCTCGGCCCCTCCGGCCATCAGCGTGTCCTTGAGCACGGGCGCGCGCCGGACGTCGGGATCGACCACCAGGACTTTCACGGTCGTGCCTCCCCGCTGCGCGGCGCCAGCGATTCGATGAGCGCCACGAACTCGTCCTCGCTGACCGGCTTGGTGACGTAGTGGTCGACGCCGAGCTGACGGGCCAGAGCTTGATGCTTCGCGCCCGAGCGGGTGGTCAGGATGACGACCGGCAAGTCCCGCGTGCTGGCGCGGCGCCGCACGTCCTGGAGGAGCTCGTACCCGTTGAGGCGTGGCATCTCGAGATCGGTCACCATGACGTCGAACGCGCGTTCCCCGAGCCGCGTCAGCGCCTCGGCGCCGTCGTTCGCGGTGGTGACGTCGAACCCGGCCTTGTCCAGCATCTGGCCGACGAACTTCCGCACGCTGATCGAGTCGTCGACGAGCAGCACGCGGGCCCGGCGCTCGTGGGCGACGCCCCGCGCGGCGCGATGGCCGACCGCGGCGACGGAGTCGAGGCGCTCGAGCGAGGCGCCGGTGCTCGGGCCGGCGGCGCTCCGGGCCAGCATCGTGGCCTCGCCGAGGCGAGCCGGATCGAGCAGCAGGGTGACGCGACCGTCGGCGGACACCGTGGCGCCGGCATAGGGCCCGATGCCCTCGAGGAAGGAGCCCAGCGGCTTGACGACGATCTCTTCCTTGTGCAGGACCTGCCCGACGGCGCAGGCGAACAGCTCACCGCCGCCGCGCAGCGCCAGCACAGGCAGCGGTGACGGCGGCGGCGCCGCCGGCAGGCCCAGGGCGCGGTCCAGCCGCAGCAGCGGCACCCAGTGTCCCTCGATCAGCGCGGTCTGGCCCGCCGCATCGGTCCGCACGGCGTCGGCGCCCAGGGTGGCGATGACGTGAACCGCGTTCAGCGGCACGGCTAGGACCTCGGTCCCCACGCGGACCAGTAGTGCCTCGGTGACGAGCACCGTGAGTGGCAGCCGGAGCCGTAATCGTGTGCCGGCGCCGGGCTCGGTCTCGACCTCGACCTCGCCGTTGAGCCGCCCGACGTTGGTCCGCACGACGTCCATGCCGACCCCGCGACCGGCGGTGGTCGTGACCTCGTCGGCCGTGCTGAAGCCGGGACGAAAGATCAGCTCCAGCACCTCGCGCTCCGGAAGGGCGGCGGCCGCCCCGGCGTCGAGGAAGCCCTGCACGACGGCCCGACGACGCACGCGGTCGGCGTCGATGCCGCGGCCGTCGTCGGCGACTTCCAGCACCACGAATGCGCCTCGATGGCTGGCCGCGAGCCTCACGATGCCGGCGGCCGGCTTGCCGCGACCCCGGCGCTCGTCGGGCGGCTCCAGGCCGTGGACGACGGCGTTCTGCACGAGGTGCAGCAGGGGGTCGACGACCTGCTCGATGATGCTGGCGTCCAGCTCGACCGATTCGCCGGAGGTCTCGATGCGCACGCTCTTGCCCGCGACCCGGGCTGCCTCCTGGGCCTGGCGCACGAACCGGTTGTAGAGCGTGCCGATCGGGACAAGGCGCGCGCGCCCCAGCCCGATCCGGACCTCGCCGGTCAGCCGGTGCACGAGGCTCAGGTCGTCGCGGACGCTGCGGCTCAGGCTGCCGATCTCCGCCTGCACCTCGGCGATGTCCGAGGCGATCTCGGCGACGCTGCGCGCGAGCAGCGTGAAGTCGTTGTACCGGTCGAACTCCAGCTCGGCGAACTGCTCGCCCACCGACCGCAGGCGAGAGTCGCGGGACGGCCGCTCGTGGGCGGCGCGGGGCGAGGGTGACCGGCCGTCCAGGTGGCGGCGCTCGAAGTCGGTCACGGCCTGCCCCAGGCGGGCGCGGCTCGAGAACAGGACGTCGCCGAGCCGATCCAGCTCGTTGAGCCGGCGCTCCAGCGCGCTGCGCGTGACCACCAGCTCGCCGACGAGATCCATCAGGGTGTCGAGGCGCTCGAGCGGCACCCGGATGGTCTGGCGACCCGCCGGGGCCGGTGCTTCGCGTCCAACCGGGCGGGCTCGACGAAGCGATGGCAGAGGAATTGGGGGTGGTGGCGGTGGCGTGACGGTGGCCGACCCTTCGGCCAGCAGCGCGGCGATACGCCCCTTCAGCCCCGTCACGGTGGACGTGAGATCGACCGCCGCATCGGCCTCGGGGTCGAGCATCTGCTTGCACGCGTCCACCGTGCCCAGGCCGGCCTCCAGCACGGCCGCGGTCAGCGGAGCCTGCCCTTCGCGAACGGCGACCAGCACGTCCTCGAGCCCGTGCGCCAGCTCGCCGACGGCGGTACAGCCGACGACGTAGGCGGCGCCCTTCAGCGTGTGGACGGCGCGGAAGAGCGCGTCCACCCCGGCCTCGCTGGGCCCCTGATCCCCGAGGGCGAGCAGCGCGGCCGTCATCGCCTCGAGGTGCTCGTGCGCTTCGGGACCGAAGTAGCTCAGGACGTCGTCGCTCTCGGCGAAGAACCGGGCGAGCTGGACGCGCAGCGGATCGCCTCCGGAATCGGCGGCCGGCGCTGGCGGGAGCGGGCGCGCCGTGCTGGGGGGCGCCGGCGCCGCGGGCCGGTCGTGCTCGATGGCGTCGAGCACCGACTTCAGGGTGCCCAGGAGCGCGGTCAGCTCGTCGGCGGCCACCTTGCGGACGGGCGCCTCCGCCGGCGGCAGCGGTTGCAGCGCCTGCTCCACGGCATCGGCGAGCTCGGCGACGCGCAGGAAGCCGTGCAGAGCGGCCGCTCCCTTGAGCCGGTGGGGCAGCAGGAAGAGCTCGTCCCAGGCCGGCTCCTTGCCGCCGGCCAGCCGGGTCACTCCCTCCTCGATCGCCGCGAGCGTGTCCCACGCTTCCATGAGGAAGATGGACCGCAGGAACTGCTGGTCGGCCGGCTCGACCATCGCCGAGGTCAGGCCGTGGCCAGCTTGAACCGTGACAGGCTCCGCGTCAGCTCATCGGCCAGCTTGACCAGGTCCTCGACCGTCTTGCGCGTCTGCAGCACCGCCTGCTCGGTCTCGACGGCGACCTGCGCGATGGAGTACATGGCGCGGGCCACACCCTCCACGCCGTCGGCCTGCTGCGCGCTCGTGCGCGAGATGCCCTGGGCGAGCTCGGCCGAGGTGGTCGAGGTTTCGGCGATCTCCTTCAGGTGCTCCTCGGCGCGGATGGTGACCTGGTAGCCCGCCTCCACCTCGCGCGTGCCCTCTTCCATGGCCACCACCGCCTCCTGCGTCTCGGCCTGCACCGAGCGGATGAGGCCGGCGACGTCCTTGGTGGCCTTGGCGGCGCGCTCGGCGAGCTTGCGGATCTCGTCGGCGACGACGCCGAAGCGCAGGCCCGCCTCGCCGGCGCCGGCGGCCTCGATGGCGGCGTTGAGGGCGAGCAGGTTCGTGTGCGAGGCCAGCTCCTCGATCAGGTTGACGATCGTGGAGATCTCGAGCGAGCGGTCGCCCAGCCCCTTGATCTTCTTGGCGATGATCTGCACCTCGCCGCGGATCCGCTGCATGCCGGCCAGGCTGTCGTGCACGGCCAGCTCGCCCTTGCGGGCGGCGTCGAGGGTGCGGCGGGCGGCCCCGGCGGCCGCCTCGGCGGACGTCGCGACCTCGCGCACCGAACGGCTCATGGTCTCCATCCCGCGGCTGACCGTCGGGATCTCGCGGGCCTGGGCCTGGGCGCCGCCGGCCATCTGGTCGGTGGAGCCGATCATGTCGTTGGCGTTGGCGGCCACCCGCAGCGCGGCGTGGCGGACGTCGGTGAGCAGCGCCGCGATCTCCTCGACCATCACGTTGATCGAGTCGACGACGTTGCCGAGCACGTCGGGGGTCACCGTACCGCGACGCGAGAGGTCGCCCTGGGCGATCTCCATGACGGTGTTCAGGAAGGTCTGGATGTTGCGCTGCAGGCCCTCGCGCTTGCGCTTCTCCTCGTCGCGCTCGGTCTCGGTCATGACCTGCGAGCGCAGGCGCACGACGGTGTCGTTGAAGGTGTGCGCCAGCTGGCCGATCTCGTCCCGCGCGTCGGTTCTCACGACCTCGCTGAGGTCGCCGCGTCCGACACGCTCGGCGACCCGCACGATCTGGGCGATCGGCCGGGTGAGCCGCCGGGCGAATACGACGCCGGCGCCGACCGCCAGCACCGCCACCCCGGCGAAGACGGCGAAGAGGAACCACCCGGACCGCGCGGCGGCTCCATCGATGATCGTGCGATCCATGCCGACGCGGACCGTGCCGAGGGTGCCGCCGAGCATCGGCACGCCGATGTCGATGATGCGGCGGGGGGCGCCGCTGACCGGGTCGGCGTACTCGATCTCCCGCACCTGCCTGGGGATGTCCCCGGCCACCAGGTTCTTGTCGACCAGGTCGGGGGGCACGAACGGCACGAAGGTGTGGGCGATCTGGGTCTTGGCCGGGTCGTAGACCATGACGTAGGCGACGCCGCTGATGCCCGCGAACTGGTCGATCAGGGCCTGCACCGTCGAGGCGTCGCGCGTCAGGATCAGGTCGACACCGGAGGACGCCAGCGTGTTGGCGATCGCGCTGCCCTTGGAGGTGAACTCCTCGGTCATGCGCTCGCGAAGCGTCTGGACCGAGATGAGCCAGGTCACCGCGGCCAGCGGCACCAGTACCGCGGCCAGGAACAGGATGATCTTGGCCAGGAGCCCGAATCGCGGCTTGCGGCTCTTCATTGCACGTCCCCCTCAGACCTGAACGGCCGACGACCAGTCGGTAATCGGCACCCACCGCTCACCCTCGACGCGGGTGAAGTACACATTGTCGAGCCCCTGGTGACGCTCGGGACCGAACGTGACGGTGGCCCCGATCCCCGGGTCGAACGCCTTGAGCGACTCCAGCGCCTGCCGGAAGCCGTGGCGCGTGAGATGGGGCCCCGCCCGGCGCAGCGCCTCCACGACGACCCGGGCATTCACGTAGCCTTCCAGGCTGATGAAGCTGTAGCGCTGGGGGACGTACTTGTCGTCGCGCAGCGCCGGCGGCAGGCTCGGGTTGTGGCGCTCCATCAGGCCCCGGTACTCGACGACGCCGGGCAAGCTCACGTCGTCGTAGCTCGGCACCACCTGCGAATTCACCAGCCCCCGCGTGTAGTCGCGGCCGGCCGCCTTGCCGTGCTGGACCAGCAGCCGGAGCATGGCGTCGGAGCCGACGAACGAGACGTTGGCGATCGGTACCGTCCAGCCGAGGTCGCGCGCCGTCCGCACGAAGGCCCCGCAGCCCTGGTACGCGCCCGTGCACAGCACGGCGTCCACGCCGGCTCGACGGAGCGCGTTGACGGCGGGCGCCATGTCGTCGTCGAACTTGGCGCCCCGCTGATATGTGGTCTCCGCCGCGATGCGAGCGCCCCGGGTGGCCAGGGCACGGCTCACGCCGTCGGTGCCGCTGCGCCCGTAGGCGTCGGCCTGCGAGTACACGCCGACCGTGCGGGCCCCGACTTGCCAGAACCGATCGACGAGGGCGGCCATCTCCTGCCGGTAGGAGGCCCGGATATTGAACACGTGCTCGCCATAGGGCGCTTCGCGCTGCGGCTGGGCGCCGGTGAAGTTCCCCACCAGCACCACCTGCTGCTCGGCGTACCGCTTGATGACGGGCAGCGCGCGGGTGAGGGTCGGTGTGCCGACGTAGTTCGAGAGGAAGAACACCGACTCCTTGTCGAGCAGCTGCAGGGTGTTCCGCACACACGGCAACGGCTCGTAGTTGTCGTCGAGTCCGATCACCGTCAGCACGCGGCCGTTCACGCCCCCCCGGCCGTTGACCTCGTCGTAGTACGCCTGGGCGCCGCGGTAGAACTCGGTACCGAGCCCGGCGGCGGTGCCCTTGAAGGCCGCGCTCATGCCGATGCGGATCTCGCGGGCGGTGACCCCCGGCGCGCTGGCGGTCAGCGGTTCGGCGGGAACCCATCTCGTCGCTGGCCGCGAGGACGACTGCCCCTGGGCAAAGACGACGGCGGGGCGGGCCAGGCTCCCGGGCAGCAGTGCGGCGGACAGCAGGCGGAGGACAGTGCGTCGCTTCATCGTCAACCTCCAGACACGGGGTCCCAGATCTGACGGAGGGCGGTCAGCACGGCGGGTCCATCGAGCAGCGTGGCCCGCCCGCCGGTGTCGACGTCGATCTCGCCGACCGCCAGGTGGGAGAGCGAGTCGTCGGCCGTCGGTCGAACACTGTCGAGCGTGGTGAGGCCGATCACGGTCTCGATGAGCACCGCGGCCCGTCGGTCGCCGTCGGCGAGCACGAGGGCGCGATCGCTCGCGATTCGAGCGGGCAGGCCCAGCAGCGGCCTGATCTCCACGACGGGCAGCACGTTGCCGCGCAGGTTCATCACGCCGAGCAGCGAGGGGGGCGCGCCCGGCACCGTCGTCGTCGTCTCGAGCAGGACGACCTCGCGGGCGTCGGTCACGTCCACCGCGAAGGGCCGGCCTCCCAGGCGCACGACGCACGCGCGTCCCGCCGGCGGCGCGTCCGGCCCGGGGACGATTGCGGCCGCGACCTCACTGGACAAAGCGGCCCACCATGGTCAGGAGCTGATCCGAGGTGAACGGCTTGCCGAGGTAGTCGTCGGCGCCCTGACGCCTGCCCCAGGCGCGGTCGCTCTCCTGATTCTTGGAGGACACGAGGACGACGGGCGTGGCCCGGGTCTGCTCGTTGCGCTTGAGGGAGCGGAGCAGCTCGTACCCGTTGCGTTTCGGCATGACGATGTCGAGCAGCAACACGTCGGGACGCTCCGTGGTGACCCGGTCCTCCAGCGCCTCGCCGTCGATGAGCGTGACCACCTGGTGACCGGCGCCGCGCAGGATCGACTCCATCAGCTTCAGATCGGAGTAGGCGTCGTCCACGACCATCACCTTCGCCATCGGGCCCCTCCCGCCGCGTGCCAGCACGCGGGCCGTGCCGGGACGTGCAACGGAATTGCCAAGGGCGGGCGGGCCTGACGTGTGCGGAAGGCGAACATGACACCACGTGACAGTGTCGGCGCGCGGTCATCCGGGCCGGCCCGACACGCGCGCGCCGTCCGTCGTGACACGACTGCGTCAAATCGCCCACTCCGTGCCGGGCCGGGTGTCGCGGGCGTGGACGGAGTGACATATGATGTGGCCATGTCGACACACGCGCCCCTCACCGAGCGCGAGACGCTGGCACGTTACGAGAAGCGCGGGGGGCTGCTGAGGGGGCACTTCCGTCTGACGTCCGGCCTGCATTCCGACGTCTATTTGCAGTCGGCGCTCGTGCTGCAGCATCCCGAGGACGCCGGCGCCCTCGGGGAGGGGCTGGCGGCCCCCTTCCAGGACGCGGCGGTGCAGACGGTGCTGGCGCCGGCGATCGGCGGCATCCTGGTCGCCCACGAGGTGGCGCGCGCCCTGGGCGCCCGGGCCCTGTTCACCGAGCGCGAGAACGGCGTCATGCGCCTGCGGCGTGGCTTCACGCTTGGCGCCGGCGAGCGCTGTCTCGTCGTCGAGGACGTGATCACGACCGGCGGCTCCACGCGAGAGGTCGTGCAGTGCGTGGAGGAGCACGGCGGCGTGGTCGTTGGCGTCGGCTCGCTCATCGACCGCAGCGGCGGGACCGCCGTGTTCGACGTCAAGCGCGTGGCGCTCGCCACCATCAGCGCCGCGACCTACCCGCCCGAAGCCTGCCCGCTCTGCGCGTCGGGCAGCGTCGCGATCAAGCCCGGCAGCCGCAGCTGAGGGCCGCCCGGCGCGCGTCGGACCGTGACCGAGCCCGGCCGGCTCGAGTACGAGCAGCGAGTCAACCGGGTCATCGATCACATCCGCGAGCATCTCGCCGACGACCTGTCGCTGGCCGCCCTGGCTCGGCTGGCGGCGTTCTCCCCGTTTCACTTCCACCGTCTGTTCCGTGCCGTCACCGGCGAGACGCTCTTCGGCTTCATCCAGCGCCAGCGCATCGAGAAGGCGGCCGGCGCGCTGCACGCGCATCCCGGCCTGGCCGTGCTGGTGGTGGCGCTCGACCACGGGTTCTCGTCGGCGGCGACGTTCGCCCGCGCGTTCCGGTCGCGCTTCGGGATGAGCGCCACCCAGTGGCGCGCCGGGGGCGCCGAACGCTGGCGCCGCGCCCAGGAGCGCGCCCGCAAGGCCGGCAAACCGGTTCGCAAGCCGGGCAAAGCACGGCCGGCGCGGCCGCCGCAGACTCGTCGGCGCAAGGAGGCGGCGATGAGTGTCCACGTGCGAGAGCTCCCGGAGTTCCACCTGGCGTACATGCGCTACGCCGGCCCCTACGGTGCCCACGGCATTCCCGAGCTGTGGCGCCGTCTGCACGCGTGGATGAAGCCGCGAGGTCTGTACACGCCGGACCGGATCACGCTCGGAATCGCGCACGACGACCCCGCGATCACCAGCCCCGAGCGCTGCCGCTACGACGCCGGCGTCGTGGTGCCGGCCGATTTCGCGGCGGACCGGTGGGTCACCGTGACCGACGTCCCGAGCGGACGCTACGCGGTCGGCGGTTTCAGCGGCACCGCCCACGAGATCGAGGCCGCCTGGGATCGCCTGTTCAGCGTGTGGCTACCCGCCAGCGGCTACGAGCCCGACGACCGGTCATGCTACGAGCTGTACCGCGGCAATCCGACCGTCGACGCGAAGGCCGGTCGATTCCGCTGCGAGCTGTGCTTGCCGGTGAGGCCGCTGTGAGCCGCGCGGCCCCGACCGACGCCCTCGGCTACTACGCAAGGCAGGGGCCGATCACCGACCCCGGGGCGGCGGCCGGAGCCCTCGCGAGCCTGCCGGCGGACCTGCCTGCGCTGGTTCGAGTGGTCCAGGGGCTGGTCTTCCACTATTTCGCCGACGAGGCGATCTTCGGATGGCACCCCTCCCCGGCGCGCGTTGTGGAGATCGACACGCGGCGCGTGTCCTCGATGCTGCAGCGGCTGACGGCGCTGGACGGCGGCCCGCTGACCACGCCGCGGCCGCCCGAGCGACGCCTGGTTGGCTGCTGCCGGGACTTCAGCGTCCTGCTGTGCGCGCTGGCGCGCCAGCAGGGCATCCCGGTCCGCACGCGCGTCGGCTTCGCACGTTACTTCAGCGCGGACTTCCGCGTCGATCACGAGATCGTCGAGTGGTGGGACGCGGCCCAGGGCCGGTGGCGCCTCGTCGATCCGCAGCTGAGCGAGCGCCACGTCGCCCACTACCGGATCGGCTTCGACCCGTTCGACGTTCCCCGCGATCAGTTCCTCGTCGGCGGGCGAGCCTGGCAGCTCTGCCGAACGGGTGAGGCGCATCCCGACACCTTCGGACTGGCACCCGAGCTGCCTCGGCCGCGCGGGATGGACTTCGTACGCGGTCACGTGGTCCAGGACCTCGCCGCGCTCAACAAGATGGAGCTGCTGCGGTGGGACGTCTGGGGGCTGATGCAGGCCGAACCCGGAACCGCCCTCGCGCTCCTCGACGAGGTGGCCGAGCGCACGCAGGCTCCGGACGGCTTCGCCGACGTGCGCCGGCTCTACGACACGCCCGGTCTCGCGGTGCCCGCGCGAATCCGGTGTCTCAGCCCGGCCGTCGGCCCCCACGATGTGGCGCTCGATACAATGTAGCCGTGGCGCACTGCCCGCCCGAGCTACTGGACGACCTGGCCGGCCTCCTCGCCGAGATCGGCACGTGGCCCGGCATCGTCGAGAAGTCGCGGGGCGTCTTCTACGTGCGCCGCGCCCCGT
>JBKOZA010000579.1:0-2158 GCA_046725675.1 Candidatus Methylomirabilota bacterium | reverse complement strand
GTAATACCCCTCGTTGAACACGAGGTAGACGACCTGGAGCACGCTGTCCAGCCGCTCGGGCAGCTCGGGCGGCTCCGGCACCTGGTACGGAATGCTGGCGTCGCGAATCTTGGCCTTGGCCCGCACGATGCGCTGGGCGATCGTGGGCGCCGCCACCAGGAAGGCGCGGGCGATCTCCTCGGTCGTGAGGCCGCAGACCTCGCGGAGCGTGAGCGCCACCTGGGCGTCCGGCGCCAGCGCGGGGTGGCAGCACGTGAAGATCAATCGCAGCCGGTCGTCGGCGACGCTCTCGTCGTCGCGGCCTGGAATATTGCCGTCCGGCTCAAGCTGCTCGGCGATCTCGGGCACCGAGGCGTCGAACCGGGCGCGGCGCCGCGCCCGGTCGATCGCCTTGAAGCGTCCCGCCGAGACGAGCCACGCGCGCGGATTGGCCGGAACGCCGTCCCGGGGCCACTGCTCCACGGCCGCCGCGAAAGCGTCGTGCAGCGCTTCCTCGGCCAGGTCGAAGTCGCCCAGCAGGCGGATCAAGGTGGCGAGAACACGACGCGACTCGGACCGGTAGACGGCCTCCACCGTGTCGTGCATGGGAATCGCGGCCTGCTCGCTCACTTCCCCTCCTGCGCTCGATGAACGGTCGGTGTTTGGATGCAGCATCGTCGGCCAGAGGCTCAGGGGTTCGCCTGCGAATTCGCGCGGAGGAACTGCGCGCCGCGGCGGCACTGGGCCGCGGCGCGCCGGGTGCTCAGATCACGCCGTCGGCCTTCAGATGCTGGAGATCCTCGGCGCCGAGCGACAGCCACTCCTTGTAGATCTCGGCATTGTGCTCGCCGAGCAGAGGCGCGGGTCGGATCTCGGTCGGCGACTTCGAGAGCTGCACCGGGTTGCCCGGCATCGTGAACTCCCCCCAGCCCGGATGCTGGATGGTCGCCACCATGCCACGCGCCTTGAGGTGCGGGTCGGATAGAAGCTCCTGGGGGGTCAGACAGGCGCCGGTCGGCACGCCGGCCTTGCCCAGTTCGGCCATCACCTCGTGCTTCGTGCGGGTGAGCGTCCAGCCCTCCACGAGGGCGTTGACCTGATCCTTGTGAGCGCTGCGCCACTTCGGATCCGACCACTCGGCATGACCGATTAGATCCTCCCGGCCGACGGTGCGCAGCAGGGCATCCCACATGTGGCGCCGCACCGGCTGCGGATAGATGTAGGCGTAGTCATCGGGACCGCCCGGCTTGCAGCGATAGATGCCGGACGGCGACGAGTTGGGCACCTCGTTGCCGCGGCGGGAATCGAAGTCGCCGCCGGCGTAGACGAGCCGCATGGCGATGCGGCAGAGGTTCACGACGGCATCCTGCATGGACAGCTCGACGCGCTGACCCTGGCCCGACGCCTGCCGCTGCCAGAGCGCGGCCATCACGCCGAAGGCCGCGTGCACGCCGGTGCCGGAGTCGCCGATGGTCGGGCCCGGTTTGAGCGGCGGCGAGCCGGGAAAGCCGGTGAGCGTCATGGCGCCGCCGGTGGCCTGCGCGATCATGTCGAAGCTCTTGTACTCGCTGTACGGCCCGTAGGTCCCGAAGCCCTTGACCGACAAGTAGATCAGCCGTGGATTGAGCTTGGCGAGGGCCTCGTAGCCGAGCCCGTTCCGCTCCAGGGCGCCCGGGGCCTGGTTCTCGGCCACGATGTCCGCCTGCTTGACCATGTCCAGGAACATGGCCTTGCCCTGCGGGTGCTTCAGGTTGAGCGTGATGCTCCGCTTGTTGCTGTTGAGGGTGAGGAAGTAGCTGCTGTCGACACCGGGTTTCTCGGCGCGACCGTAGCGGCCCGGCTCGCCCTTGGTAGGTTCCTCCACCTTGATGACATCGGCCCCCAGCCAGGCCAGGAGCTGCGTGCACGAGGTGCCGGCCTCGAACTGAGTCAGGTCCAGGACGCGGATGCCGTTCAGGGCTTTGCTCATAGTGAGCGCATCATAGCCGGAGCCGACCAGGTCTGCTACGCGTTGTCAGCGGGCTCGCCGCCAGGCCATCACGAAGCTGATCGGCAGCCCCCGGTAGGCCTCCCACTTGGGCTTCTTGCGGAGCCAGGCGTCGTCGACGAGGCCTTCGTCCATCTCGAGCAATGACCAGCCGGCGGCGTGCGCGGCTTTGACGTGATCGCTCAGGAGGTG
>JBKOZA010000578.1:0-25675 GCA_046725675.1 Candidatus Methylomirabilota bacterium | reverse complement strand
TGTGGGAGCAGGAGGACTGGTTCACGGGGCGCAGCGCGAGCGGGGACACCGTGACCAAGTTCCGGTTCCCGGACGGCGTGAGCTGGACCGAGCGTCTCGGAGATGTCCGATGATCCTTTCGGGCCAGGCCCTCGTGGCCAGCCAGAATTCCGACGGCGGCTGGGGGGCGCACATCGGCCGCGCCAGCAGCACCGAGATCACCGCGCTGGCCACCCTCGCGCTCGGAGGCCTCGAGAGGCTGGACGCGCGCGCGAGCGCCGCTCACGGCGTACGCTGGCTGGCCACCCGCCAGCACGACGACGGCGCCTGGCCGGTCAGCGCGCGGGTGGACGAGAGCTCCTGGGCGACGGCGCTGGCCGTGCTGGCGCTCGATGCGCTCGGGCAGGAGCCGGCCGCCGCCGTGCGCGGCGCCCGCTGGCTGCTGCGCCGCATGCCGCGCACAACCGGTCTCGTCACGTCGCTCGTCCACCGATGGGCTCAGAACACCGTGGCGGTCCGTCTGAATCCAGATCTGAAGGGCTGGGCGTGGACGGCCGACACCGCCAGCTTCGTCGAGCCCACCTGCTACGTGCTGCTGGCGCTCAAGCGTCTCCGGCGGCATCTGCCAGGTACGGCCGCCGTCGAGCGGATCGACGAAGCCGAGCGGATGATCTACGACCGCATGTGCCGCGACGGGGGCTGGAACTACGGCAATTCCGCGGTCCTCGAGGCGGAACTCTGGCCCTACGCCGACGTCACCGCGCTGGCCCTGCTCGCCCTCGCCGAGCATCGCCAGCACGAGGCCAACCAGCGAAGCCTGCGCGCTCTGCGCGCCATGCTGCAACGCGTGGACTCGGGGCTGGCGCTCGCGTGGGCGACGCTCTGCTTCTCCGCCTACGGCGAGGACGTGGCGCCCTTGCGCCACCGCTTGCTCGAGCGCTATGAGCGCACGGCGTTCCTGGGGGAGACGAAGGTCATGGCGCTCGCCGTGCTGGCGCTCGGCGGCGGGGCCAGGGTGTTCCAAGCGTGAGCCTCGACCGGCGCACATTCCTGGGCGCGCTGGCGGCCGGTGCTGCCTCGGCGCTGCCCGGCTGCACGGAGGCGCCGCGCTGGGAACGCGGTGCTGTCCGGCAGGCGCCGCGGTCACGGGTGGCCATCCTGTCCGCCCACGCGTACGACGCCGACCTCGTCGAGGTCGTGCTGCGAGGGCTGCACCTGTTTCGTTTGCCGCTGGCCGGCAAGCGAGTGCTGCTGAAGCCGAACTTCGTCGAGTACGACCCTAACGGCGTGGTGAACACGCACCCGGCGCTGGTGGCCGCCGCCATCGAGGCGTTCCGACGCGCGGGCGCCCAGCGGGTCGTCGTCGCCGAGGGACCCGGCCACTACCGCGATACCGAGCACCTGCTCATCGCCACCGGGCTACACGACGTCCTGCGGGAGCACCGCACGCGCTACGTCGACCTCAACAACGACGATGCGCGGGCGGTGGCTGTCCAAAGCCACTACACGCGGCTCGGGCACCTGTACCTGCCCGACACGCTGCTGGAGGCGGACCTTCTCGTCTCCATGCCGAAGCTCAAGACGCACCACTGGGCCGGGGTGACGCTCTCGCTCAAGAACATGTTCGGCTGCATCCCGGGGTCGATCTACGGCTGGCCGAAGAACGTGCTGCACTGGGCGGGCATCCACGAGAGCATCGTGGACATCAACAGCACGTTGCCGGTGCCGCGCTTCGCCATCGTCGACGGCATCGTGGGGATGGAGGGCAACGGGCCGATCCAGGGTGAGGCCAGGCACTGCGGCGCGCTCGTCTTCGGGACCGATCCCGTGGCCGTCGATGCCACCGCGGCCCGGCTGATGACCATCGACCCTCGCCGGGTCCGCTATCTCGCGGAGGCCGGCCGCTTTCTCGGCAACCTCGCCGAGGAGCGCATCGATCAGCTGGGCGAGCCCATCGATCGCCTCCGGCAAGACTTCCGCGTGCTGCCCACCTTCCGCGAGCTCAAGAGCTTCACATGACGACCCGACGTCTGCTGGTCCTCGCCTTCGTATTCCTCTCCTGTGCCGGGGCCGACTGGTCCCAGCTCAACGAGGCCGGCAAGGCGGCCTATGCGCGCGGCGACTATGCGACCGCCGAACGCTTGTTCCGGCAGGCCGTGACGGCGGCACCCGAGGAGCCGGAGACTCACTACCACCACGCGGTGGCGTTGACCCACCTGCACCGCTGGACCGAGGCGGCGGCCGCCTACCAGAAGGCCCTGGCGCTCCGGCCGCCGGCCGCGCTGGAGGCCTCGATCAGACAGGGTCTGCGCGCCGTGGAACCCCTGACGCGGCCGCGGGCGGCGGCGCCGCCACCCGACGTCGCCACCCCATCCCGGCCGAAGCCGCCCCGCGTGCAGCTGCCCCCCGACTCCGTCCAGGTCCGCCGCCGCGGCGGGAACTGGTTCGTCGAAGTCTCGCTGAACGACATGCACCAGTCGACATTTCTCGTCGATACCGGGGCGTCGGCGTGCGCGATCACCCCGGAGCTGGCCGAGACGCTCGGCATCGTGCCCGATCCCGGCGAGCCACCGGTGCTCGTGCGTGGCGTGGCGGGCAGCACGTGGGGCCGGCGCGTCACGATTCCCTCCATCCGGGTGGGGGAGATGGAAGCGCAGAACGTGATCGCGTTCGTGCTGCCACTGCCCGGGATGCAGGGAATTCTCGGGAATACGTTCCTGTCCCGTTACACCACAACCCTCGATCCTACCCGAGGGCTGCTCACGCTGCAGCCGCGCTGAGCCGGCGGCGCGAGCGTCAACGCGGCCGTGAAGCGGCGGCACGGTATTCCCGCAACCGCTCCTCGAACTGACTATCGCCGCGGCGTCCCACCCAGCGGGCGTACCACCTGACGTCGGGCACGTACCAGTACTCGTCGGCGTCGCGGCGGTCCGTCTGCCGAATGAGCCTGATCGCCTCGTAACGTCCGGCCGGCACCTCGACGGGCTCGGGACCCATCACGACGAACCGGTCGTCGAACGTCACGGTGCCCTCGCGCTGCTCGAACCGGCCTTGATGGGTCCAGCGCGTTCCCGCGACCAGCGGCCACGTGAACCAGGGGTGGGGCGGCACCATGCGAGCTTCGACCTTGCCGTCGCGAACGGCGGCCGCCCAGTGGAGGGCCTCCGTGTAGTAATGTTCGGAGTCGTCTCCAGTCTGCGCAGGCCGCCCGCTCAGGCGCACGACATAGTACGACACGCCGTTGACCTCGCGGAGGTCGACGACCTCGACGGTCTTGGTGCCGCTCTCCTTGTCGAAGGTCCACTCGTAGAGCCAGCGATCGCCGACCTGCCACTTGGGCGCCGCCATCGGAGCGGGGGACGTCGAACGCGCCGCCGTCTGCTCTGGCGGGCTCGGCGGCGACGATCCGGCTGCACATCCGGCCAGCATCCCGACCGCGGCCGCGAGAGCGGCGAGCGAGCACGCACGGTGAATCGCCATCGCGTCATCGTACACCGCGGTCGCCGAAAACCCGAAGGGCAAGACGCGGCCGATCGTGGCGGCACCGCGCCATCGCGGCGATTCTCGAGATAATCGTAGGGCGGTGCCGGCGCGGCACGCTATCCTCGCTCTGGGAATGGGGCGGATTCCGACGACGGCCGGTCTGGTCACCCTCTACAGCGTCACCCTCTTCGTGAGCGCGATCCTGTTGTTCTCCATTCAGCCACTGTTCGCGAAGATGGTCCTGCCGCTGCTCGGCGGCGCTCCCGCCGTCTGGAACACGTGCCTGGTCTTCTTTCAGATCGTCCTGCTCGGCGGCTATGCCTACAGCCATCTCCTCTCCAGTCGCCTGCGCCTGCCCGCCCAGATGCTGCTCCATTTCGCGTTCATTCTCGGCGGCTGTCTCGTCTTGCCGCTGGCCCTGCGTCGCGCCGGGGCGCCCCCGGTCAGCGACAATCCTATCCCGTGGCTGCTGACGACGCTCACGCTCTCCCTCGGTCTGCCATTCTTCGTCGTCTCCGCGACCGCCCCGCTGCTCCAGCGCTGGTTCTCGTTGACGCACCATCGGCTCGCCCACGATCCGTACTTTCTCTATGCGGCCAGCAACGCGGGCAGCCTGGTCGCCCTCGTGGCCTATCCGGCCGTGATCGAGCCGCAGCTTCGCGTGTCCACGCAGCGGACTCTGTGGACCGCCGGCTATGCCCTGCTGCTGCTGCTGATCCTGGCCTGCGCGCTGGCCGCCCGCCGCCTCGCGCAGGCGGCGCCCGCCTCGTCGCCCGATCCGGACGGCGGTGACGAGACGCGCGCGTCGCTCGACCTTCGCGGTCGGCTGCGCTGGATCGCGCTCGCCGCCGCCCCGTCCAGCCTGATGCTCGGGGTGACGACGCATCTGACGAGCGACATCTCTCCCATCCCGCTGCTGTGGGTACTGCCCCTCGCGCTCTACGTGACCTCGTTCGTCCTGGTCTTCGCACGGCGGCCGCCCCTGCCGCACTGGCTCATGGTGAGGGCGCTGCCCATCGTCGTGCTGCCGCTGGTCGCCGTCATGCTGATGGAATCGACGCGCCCGCTCTGGCTGATCATCAGCCTGCATCTCCTCGGATTCTTCGTCGTCGCGATGGTCTGTCACGGAGCGCTCGCCGGCAGTCGCCCCGCGACGCCTCATCTGACCGAGTTCTATCTGTGGATCTCGGTGGGGGGGGCCGTCGGCGGGCTGCTGACGGCGATCGTGGCTCCGCTGGTGTTCCCGACGCTGCTCGAGTATCGGGTGGCGCTCGTCCTCAGCTGCCTGCTGACACCCAGGATCGCCAAGGGACCGACGTCGGCTCGCTGGGTCGACATTGCGCTGCCTGTCGCCCTCGGCGGCCTGGTCGCGCTGCTGGGCCGGGTGACGCCGTCCCGGGACAGCCTGGCCACCATGCTCGTGATCGTCGGCGTGCCGGCCATCGTTTGCTTCGCGTTCCGGCGTTTCCCGCTACGGTTCGCGCTGGGTCTGGCGATGCTGTTCCTCGTGGTTCCGCGTGCGCTGGACGTCGAGGGCAAGACTGGGATCTACCACGACCGCAGCTTCTTCGGTGTCTATCGAGTGGCCGACGTCCAGGGCAAGCGTCTCCGGGCCCTGTACCACGGCACGACGATCCACGGGGCTCAGCACAAGGAGGGCCCCGATCGTCTGGAGCCGCTCCTCTACTTCCACCGCGCCGGCCCGGCCGGGGCGATCTTCGGCGCGATCGGTGCCGCCGGACCGGCGTCGGGCGTGGCCATCATCGGCCTCGGAACCGGATCGCTGGCCTGCTACGCGAAGCCCGGTCAGCCGGTGACGTTCTACGAGATCGACCCGACGGTCCTGAAGATCGCACGCGACGCTCGCCTGTTCACGTTCTTGCGGGACTGCTCCCCGTCGACGACCGTCGTGCTCGGCGACGGTCGCCTGTCGATCGCGGCCGCCGCCGACAAGTCCTATCGGCTCGTCATCGTCGACGCGTTCAGCTCCGATGCGATTCCCATGCACCTGCTCAACCGGGAGGCCATCGCGCTCTACATGGCCAAGCTGACCGACGACGGCATCCTCGGCCTGCACATCTCCAACCGGTATCTCGACCTCGGGCCCGTCGTCGCCGCGCTGGCCCGTGATCTCGAGCTGGTCGCGTACGAACGTGACGACTTCGAGATCGGCGTGGCGGACGAGGCGCGGGGGCGAGTCGGCTCCCAGTGGGCGGTCGTCGCGCGACGGTCGAGTGCGCTGAGTCAGCTGGTGAGCGACGCTCGCTGGAGGCGTCTCGTCGCTGACGCGAGCGTCCGGGCCTGGACCGACGACTTCTCGAATATCGTGACGCGGCTGCGCTGGCGCTGACGCGCCGCCCTCTCGGCGCCGGCGTCTAGCGGATCTCCCAGGCCGCGAAGGCGGCGCCGATCGGCGACGCGTAGATCGGCACGTAGTCCAGAACCGCACCCGGGGTGCCGGCGGCGACGGCGGCGGCCGCGACCCAGTTGCACGTCTCCCGGGTCCCTCCCCGCGGCCCCGCGGTGTCGGGTAGCCCGGTCGTCCCCGGGCCCGGAGCGCCGACCAGCTGGCTGGCGTCGCCGGCGGGGATCCGGTAGTCGTCGAAGTAGCGCGCCATGCCGCGGGCGTCGCCGGCCGTCATGAAGCTCAGGATAGCTCGATCGAATGTCTCGTCGAGATACGCGTCCTTCGCCCGTGGGGTGTGCCAGAGACCCCCGGAGCCGACGACGGCGACGCGCAGGTCGCCCGGGTGCGCGTCGATGATCTCGCGCACGGCCACGCCGAGCTGGTAGCAGCGCGTCGCCGTCGGCTGCGGCGCGTAGTAGCAGTTGAGCAGCACCGGCACGATCGGCGTGCCGAAGTCGGTGAGCGACTCGGCGGGACGCAGGAAGGCATGGCCGATGCCACGGTCGGGCTTCGGCATGTCGAGCGAGAACGCCGGGTCGAAGCCGCGATGCAGCAGCCCGGTGAGCAGCGCCGCCGCCAGCCCCGGGTGACCGGGCACCCCGGCGCTGCCGCCGCCGGCGAGGCTGCCGTGGAACTTCTCGCCGGCGTAGATGGCGAAGGCCGGGTAATTGCGGAAGTCGAAGCACTCGAGCTGATCGTCGCCGAAGACGACGATGACGTCGGGGGCGGCCGCCGCCAGCCGGCCCTTCAGGGAGGCGAACGCGGCCGCGACGCGGGCCGCCTTCGTCCGGTTCGACTCCACGTCGTCGAAGGGCACGTCGGCCCGCAGGGATCGGGAGACCCGCACGTCGTTCCAGCGCTCGGCGGGCATGTAGCAGAACGGGCTGTGGGACATTGCGAAGACACCGACCAGAGTGGCCATGGCGGGGTCAGCCTCCGCTGCGCTCGGCCCAGATGCGCTTCATCTCGTCGACGATCTCTGGTGGCTGGCCGGCGTGAAAGATCATCGGGCGGGGCCCGTCGGGCGGCCGCTGCGGCGCGCCCCGACCCTCGCGAATCGTCGGTAGTGGCAGGCGATGATTCTTGGCGGCGTCGCGGACGATCGCCTTGGGATCCCCGCCGCGGCCGACGATGCCGGCCTCTTCCAGCATGCGCCGGCGCAGCAGGATGACGCCGCGGTCGCTCTCGCCGAGATGCTCCTTCGTGCGGTCGGCGACCGCGCCCTGGCCGATCCAGGCCACGAAGTCCTGGTTCATGATGTGACTGGTGATCCAGCGCCCCGTCTCGGGATGGCGGATCGGGCCGTACCAGTACGGGATGCGCGCCTGCTCGAACGGCGCCGTCCCCGGCACCGGGTCGTTGAACCACGCCACGTGCAGCGTGTGCTCGTCGTCGACCGGCACCCGCCATTCGAACTTGCCGGTGTAGAGACAGTTGGGCCACAGGCACACACGCCCGACCGTCCACAGCTCGTCGTCCTCCGTGGTGTCTTCCCGCACGCGCCGGTAGGTGAAGCCCCACTCGAACTCCTCGAACGCCAGCTTCAGGTGGCGCGGCGCGCGCGACCGGTCGCCCCGCTGGGCGGCCGACCAGTTGGAGTGCAGCCACTCGAAGTGGACCGGGTCGATCGAGTTCTCCTGGCCCTGGAACCAGTTGCAGGGGATCTCGGAGAACACGATCTGCTTGTACCCGGGCTGATGAAAGAGATCCCAGTCGGGGACCAGCGGCGGCGGCGGCGGCCCGAGGTAGGCCCACAGCAGTCCCCCCTTGGCCTCGACCGGGTAGGCCGCGAGCCGGATCTTGTCCTTGAAGCGCGCCTCCGGCCGCGCGGCCTCCTCGAACGGCTGCTCCAGGCAGCGGCCGATCGCATCGTACAGCCAGCCGTGGTAGTGGCAGCGTAGCCCGCACGCCTCGACGACCCCGTAGGCGAGATCGGCGCGCCGGTGGGCGCAGTGGCGGTCGAGGAGGCCGTACCCTCCCCCGGTGTCGCGGTAGAGCACGAGGTCCTCGCCCATGAGGCGGACGGGCCGCGTGGGGTGCTCGTCCAGCTGGGCGACCGCGGCGATCGGC
The DNA here is from genome assembly GCA_046725675.1 of Candidatus Methylomirabilota bacterium. Classification (GTDB taxonomy): domain Bacteria; phylum Methylomirabilota; class Methylomirabilia; order Rokubacteriales; family CSP1-6; genus AR5. The sequence goes on along the minus strand of JBKOZA010000578.1, from coordinate 17,736 downwards.
TGCCAGTAGCGCCGCATCAGCTCGCCCAGCGGCGTGCCGCGGCCCACGCGGGTCAGGGTGACGTTGTCCTCGGCGCTGAGCATCGTCGCGTCCCGCCCGGTATCATACCGCGGCACTGTGATACGGTCGGTTCCTGGAGGGACCGCCCATGCTCAGCCGTGAGGACAACGAGCTGCTGTGCCGCGTCGGGCCGGGCACGCCGATGGGCCACCTCATGCGTCAGTACTGGATCCCGGCGGCGCTGTCGAGCGAGCTGCCCGAGCGCGAGGGGCCGCCGCTGCGCATCCGACTGCTCGGCGAAAACCTCATCGCCTTCCGGACGACCTCCGGGGCCGTCGGGTTGATCCAGAACCACTGCCCGCATCGGGGTACCAGCCTCTTCTACGGTCGCAACGAGGACGAGGGGCTGCGCTGCGTGTACCACGGCTGGAAATTCGACGTGACCGGCCGCTGCATAGAAATGCCGAGCGAGCCGGCCGAGAGCGAGTTCAAGCACAAGGTGCGCGCGGTCGCCTATCCGTGCCTCGAGCGGGGCGGACTCGTGTGGGCCTATCTCGGCCCGCGGGCCACGCCGCCGCCGCTGCCGGAGCTGGAGGCCAACATGACGCCCGAGGGCGGCGTGCAGGTCTACCAGCGCGAGTGCAACTGGATGCAGGCGCTCGAGGGTGACATCGACACCGGCCACACGGTCTTCCTGCACCTGGGCGCGGTGCAGGCCGACGATGCGGCGCCCGGCACCTGGGCCCGCTACGCCCTCGGCCGCCGGGCGCCGAAGTACGAGGTGGTCGAAACGGACTCCGGGGTCATGTACGGAGCCTGCCGTCCGGCCGAGCCGGGCACGAGCTACTGGCGCATCGCCAACTTCCTGTTTCCGTTCTGGGCCATGGTGCCCACCGGCGTCCTCGGGCTGGAGGTGCGTGCGCGCTGCTGGGTGCCGATGGACGACGAGCACACGCTGGCGATCACCATCGGTCGGCTGCCGCGGGGGACGGCCAAGGCTGGACGCCAGACCGTGACGCCGGTGGAGACGCTGCCCAATACCACCGACTGGTACGGTCGCTTCCGCGCCGTCGCCAACGCGGGCAACGACTACCTGATCGACCGCGCGCTGCAGAAGCGCGACAGCTTCACGGGCATCGGCAGCATCTTCCTGCAGGATCAGGCGGCCACCGAGAGCATGGGGCCGATCTTCGATCGTACGCAGGAGCGGCTCGGCACCAGCGACGCGATGGTCATCCGCACCCGCAAGAGGCTCATCGACGCGGCCAAGGCGCTCCGTGACCGCGGTCAGGTCCCGCCCGGCGTCGACAACCCCGAGGTCTACGCTGTGCGCTCGGGGGGCGTCGTGCTGCCGCAAGAGGCCAACTGGATCGAGGCCACGGCCGAGCTCCGTCGCGGCTGGGCCAAGCACGCCGAGCTCAGTCGAGACGTGCTGGGCGGCGTGCCGGCCGTGTGATCGCGCCGCCGGAGGATTAGCCGCGGGCGCGCGGGTCGAGGGCGTCGCGGACGGCGTCACCCAGGAAGTTCAGCCCGACGACGGTGACGAAGAGGGCCGCGCCCGGGGCGAAGACGATCCAGGGCGCCTGCTGCAGGTAGCCGCGGCCGGCGTTGATCATGCTGCCCCACGACGCTTCCGGTGGCTGGATGCCCAGCCCCAGGAAGGACAGCGAGGCCTCGGCCAGGATGGCGAAGGCCACGCTGAGCGAGGCCTGCACCACGATCGGCGTGGCCGCGTTCGGCAGCACGTGCTGCCAGGCCACGCGCCAGGCCGGCGCGCCGAGCGCACGGGCGGCCTCGACGTAGTCGCGCGCCTTGACGGCCAGCACCTGGCCGCGCATCAGGCGCGCGAACGTCGGCGTGTACACGACGCCGAGCGCGACGAGGACGCCGCCGAGGCCGGCGCCCAGCACCGCGCCGAGCGCCAGTGCCAGCACGAGCGGCGGAAACGACAGCACCGCGTCCATGAGCCGCATGACCAGGCCCTCCACGCGCCCCCCCGCGTAGCCGGCCACGATACCCAGCAGGCTGCCGGACAGGGCGGCCAGGGCCACGGAGACGAAACCAGCTGCCAGCGACACGCGCGTGCCCCAGATCACGCGCGAGAGGACGTCGCGGCCGACGTTGTCGGTGCCGAGCCAGTGCGCGCGACCGGGTCGGGCCAGCGCGTTGCCGAGATCCTGCCGGAGCGGATCGTGGGGCGCGACCACCGGCGCCGCCAGCGCGACGACCACGGTCACCGCCAGCACGACGGCGCCGAGCGGCGCCAGGCGGGCCCCCGCCGCGCGCCGCAGCACCTCCCACCGGCGGTCAGCGATGGCGGATGCGGGGATCGATGACGCCATAGAGCAGGTCGACGAGGAGATTGCTGGCGATGAAGCCCAGCGCGATGAGCAGCACGACGCCCTGCACCAGCGGGTAGTCGCGAGCGAACACCGCGTCCACGACGAGACGGCCGACCCCGGGCAGGGCGAACACGTACTCGGTGATGACGGCGCCGCCGATCAGCGTGCCGAGCTGCAGGCCCAGCACGGTCACCACCGGGATCAGCGCGTTGCGGAGCACGTGGCCGCGGATCACCCGTCCCTCGGGCAGGCCCTTGGCCCGGGCCGTGCGCACGTAGTCCTCGCTCAGCGCCTCCAGCATGCTCGAGCGCAGCGTTCGGGTGACGACGGCCGCCAGGGCCAGGCCGAGCGTCACCGCCGGCAGGGCCAGCGAGCGCAGCCCGTCCACCAGCTCCTCGGCCGGATCGACGTAACCGGAGATCGGCAGCCAGCGGAGCGTCACGCCGAAGAGAAAGATGAGGAGCAGGGCGAGCAGGAAGTTGGGCATGCAGATGCCGAACAGCGCGAGCGTGGTGGAGACGCGGTCGGCGGCGGTGTTGCGGCGCACGGCGGAGACGATACCGGCGGGGAAGGCGATGAGCAGCGAGACGCCCATGGCCAGCAGCGCCAGCTGCAGGCTCGGGCGCAGGCGCCGGCTGACGCTCTCGAGGACCGGCTCGCCGTTGCGGATCGAGCGCCCGAGGTCGCCGCGCAGCAGCCGTCCCATCCACGCCGCGTACTGCAGGGGCAGCGGGCGGTCCAGGCCCAGCTCGGCGCGGAGGCTGGCCTTGGCGACCGCGTCGACCGACTCCGCCATCATGGCGTCGATGGGGTCGCCGGGCGTGAGGTGCAGGAGCGCGAACACGCCGGCCGTGACCAGCAGCAGGACGGGCACCGTCGCGGCCAGGCGCTGCAGGACGAGCCGCGCCAAGCGTTACCTCAGCCACACGTCCTTGAACCGCATCATCCCGTCGGGGATGGGCTCGTAGCCCTGCACGCGCGGAGAGAAGGCCTTGGGCTCGATGGGATGGATGATGAACACCATCGGCAGCTCGTCCTGCAGCAGCTTCGTCACCTCGCCGTAGAGCTTCCGGCGCTCGGCCTGGCCGGAGACCTCGCGCGTTCGGTCGAGCAGCGCGTCCAGCTGTGGATTCGAGATCCCCGACCAGTTGAGAGAAGTCCCGGGTGTGGTGCGGAAGAACTGGTAGATGTTGCCGTCGGGGTCGGGACGGCCGCTCCACTGGTAACTGATCATCTCGAAGTTCTTGGCGTTGCCCTCGGAGATGAGGGTGGCGGAGTCGACCAGCTTCACCTTGGCGGTGATGCCGGCCTCGCGGAGCTGGGCCTGGATGACCTCGGCCTCCTGGATGTTGATGGGGATGTTGTTCGTCGTGAGGGTGAAGGCGAACCCGTTGGGCTGGCCCCCCTCGGCCAGCTTGGCCTTGGCCTTGGCCAGGTCGCGCTTGATGGGCGGGATCGACTTGTCGTAGGCCCAGCTCGTGGGCGGGATGGGGCCGTTAGCCGGCACGCCGACGTTGAGCCACACGCCCTTGACGATCTGCTCGATGTCGAGCGCGTAGGCGACCGCCTGGCGGAGGGCCCTGGTGTTGAACGGCGGCCGGGTGTGGTTGAGCTGATAGGCGAAGTCGGCCAGCGACGGCACGTCGACCACGACGACGTTCTTGTCGGCCTTGACCGCGGCCACGTCGCGCGGCTGCACGTAGTCCATCACGTCGATCTCGCCCGACTGCAGGCTCTGCAGCTTGACCACGTCGTCGGGAATGGGACGGTAGCGGACGCGGTCTAGGTAGGGGCCACCCTGCTTGTTCCAGTAGGCGTCGTTGCGCTTGATGACGAGGTGGGAGTCCTTCACCCACTCCACGAACTCGAAGGGGCCGGTGCCGGCCCCGCGGGCGTTCCGCTGCAGCTCGGCGCCGCGCTCCTGCACGACCTTGGGGGAGACCATCATGCCGGCGCGGTCCGTCAGCGTGGCCAGCAGCGCGGCGTCCGCCTTCTTGAGGTTGACCTTGAGGGTATGGGCGTCGACGACCTCGACGGTGTCGATGTTGGCCACCTCGCCCTTGCGCACCGACTTCGGCTCGCTCTTCATGCGCTCGAAATTGAACTTCGCCGACTCGGCGTTGAACTCGGTTCCGTCGTGGAACTTGACCCCGCGCCGCAGCTTGAAGACCAGGGTCCGGGAATCCGGCTGCGCCCACGACTCGGCCAGGCCCGGGCGGATGCCGAGCGAGGTGTCCAGCGTCACCAGCGGCTCGTAAATGTTGTGGTAGACCTGACGGTCGATCTTGCTGCCCGACAGGTGCGGGTCCATCGTGGCCGCCTCGATGTAGAAGCCCACGCGCAGCGTGCCGCCCTTCTTGGGCGTGTCGCCCCGGGCGGCACGCGGTGCCAGACCCAGGAGCGGGACCCCGGAGACGACTGCGCACGTCTTCAGGAACTGACGGCGGGACGCTGGCATGGTGCTCCCTCCTCTCGATCGACGGCCGATAGTGCTCTGGGGCGGCCGCACCGTCAAGGCGACACGCCTGGCCGCGCCCTGGATGATTTCTCGACGCGCGAAGACGTTGCGCTGCGCAGAACATCGTTCTGCGCGGGCCCCGCGCTGTCGAACGCCTTGTTTGTCCCGGACTTGGGCGCGGGGAGCCGTGGCATCGCTTTTGCCCCCAGCAACGGCCATGAACAATACCACGGTGGATGTCGACGTCGACAAGTCTCGGGAGATGGAGCCGATACGGCTGGGCGACCTGTTGATAGGCGAGAAGCTGGTGACGCCGGCCCAGCTCGAAGAGGCGTTGCGCATCCAGCAGCGCGGCGAGGTGTACGCGCCGCTCGGGCACATCCTGGTCGCCCAGAAGATCGTCACGCGCGACCAACTCCTGTCGGTCCTCGAGCGCCACCGTCGTAGCGGCAAGCTCGGCAACATCCTGCTCAAGAACGGGGACCTGGACCGGGCGCAGCTCGACACGGCGCTGACCGAGCACCGTCGCTCCGGGCAGGCGCTCGGCGAGGTCGTGATCCGCCTGGGTCTCGTTTCCGAGGAGCGGCTGCGCCAGGCCCTGTGCCGCCAGCTCCACATTCGGTTCTTCAATCTCGACACGATCATCATCGAGCCGGGCCTTCGGAACCTCGTCAACGAGAAATTCGCGATGAAGCACCGGCTGGTGCCGCTGGCGCGCCTGGGCAACCTGCTGATCGTCGCCATGGACGATCCGACCCAGACCCAGTTCGTGGACGACCTGCAGCGCACCGCCGGCCTCAAGATCGAGATCGTCACCTCGACCTCGGCCCAGATCACCCGTGCGCTGGAGCGACTCTACCGCGTGGACGTCGCGCCGAACCTGACCACCGCCGGGGACGTCGACGTCATCGGCGCCGACGCCGACAGCGACATCTACGCCTCGTCGACGCTACGGCAGATGGACACCGCCGACGAGATCGTGCGCAAGCTGCTCCGGGTGGCGATCGACCGCGGCGCTTCCGACATCCACCTGGAAACGATCAACCACCGCCTGCAGGTGCGCTTCCGCATCGACGGCATGCTGCAGCACTTCAACCTCGGAACCCTCGGCGACGACCTCGGCCGCCAGCGCGGCGAGGTGCTGTCGCGCATCAAGATCCTGGCGATGCTGGACATCGCCGAGCGCCGGCGGCCCCAGGACGGCAGCTTCCGCGCCCGCGTGGAGACCGACGGTCGTGTGGTCCCCATGGACTTCCGAGTGTCGGTCATCCCGAGCTACTACGGCGAGAACGCGGTCATCCGCATCCTCGACCCGCGGGGCGCTCCCGATTCGTTGACCTCGCTCAAGATGGCCACGCCGGTGACCGAGCGACTCGCCCAGCTCATCCAGTCCTCGGCGGGGACGATCCTCGTCACCGGGCCCACCGGCTCCGGCAAGAGCACGAGCCTGTTCGCGATCATGAAGTCCGTCTACCGGCCGGAGATCAAGATCGTCACCGCCGAGGACCCGATCGAGTACGTGTGTCCGCAGTTCTGCCAGCACGAGGTCGACGAACGCGTGGGCAACACGTTCGCCTCGTACACGCGGGCGTTCCTGCGCCACGACCCCGAGGTGATCATGCTGGGCGAGATCCGCGACGCCGACACGGCCGAGCTGGCCTTTCGCGCCGCCCAGACCGGCCACCTGGTGCTGAGCACGCTGCACACGAACGACGCGTTGGGGGCGGTGACCCGGCTGGGCGACCTCGGCGTGGACGCCACCGTGTGCACGACGTCGCTCCTCGGCGTGCTGGCCCAGCGGCTCGTGCGCGAGATCTGCTGGAACTGCAAGGAGGAGTACGAGCCGGCGCCGACCCTGCTCGCCTCGACGTTCGAGGTGGCCCCGAGCGACGTGCGCTGGTATCACGGGGCCGGCTGCGCCACCTGCCACCACACGGGCTACAAGCGGCGCCTGGCCCTCTGCGAGCTGTGGACGCCGGGCCTCGACGACGTCCTGCTGATCAATCAAAACGCGCCGCTGGAGATGGTCACCGCCTCGGCGCGCAAGAACACCTACTCGATGGCCACCGACGCGCTGGCCAAGCTGCGCGAGGGGCGCACGACGCTCGAGGAACTGCTCCGCGTGATGCCGCCCTCGGCTCTCCGCGAGCTCCGCACCATGGGCGTCTGATCCGCCGCGGCCCCGGGTTGCCCCGGGCCGCCGGCGAGTATACCCTGCCGGGCCATGAAGCTCGGCGTGTGCGTGCCCCACTACGGCCGCCCCATCGAGGTCCCGCGGATCACGCTCGGCACCAGCGAGCGGCTGCGCCCGGCCGTGGCGGACTGAGATGGCGGCGGTGCGTTACCGGTGGCCGAAAGGCAAGCGCTCCGCCGCGGTGCTGTCGTTCGACTTCGACGCCGAGTCCGGGTTCATCTTCCGCGAGCCCGAGAAGGCCCGGCGCAGCCTCGCCGACCTCGAGGAGCGCCGGTTCGGCCCCCGGGTCGGCGTCGACCGCATCCTGCGCCTGCTCGACCGGCTCAAGCTGCGGGCGACGTTCTTCATCCCCGGGTGGACGGTGGTCAACCACCTGGCGCCCAGCAAGCGCATCCGCGACGCCGGCCACGAGATCGGTGCTCACGGCAACGTGCACGAGGCGGTTGGCTTCCTGGACGAGGCGCAGGAGAAGACGATCCTCCAGCAGCAGCTGGCCATCCTGAAGGACCAGCTCGGCGTGGTGCCGGCCGGCTACCGGTCGCCCTCGTGGGACGTCAACGTGTGGACGCCCGCGCTGCTCAAGACCCACGGCTTCCGCTACGACAGCTCGCTCATGGGCAACGACGTGCCGTACGCGCTCGACACCCCGGCCGGACCGCTGACCGAGGTGCCCGTGCAGTGGATCATGGACGACGCGCCGCTGTTCCGTCACGTCTACGGCGCCACCAACGCCATCGCCGATCCCGGCCGCGTGCTGCAGATGTGGAGCAAGGAGTTCAGCGCGATGCACCGGGAGAACGGCTGCTTCGTGCTCACGTGTCACCCCTTCATCAGCGGGCGCGCCTCCCGCGTGCAGCTGATCGAGGACCTGGTGCGCGCGATGCGGCGCCAGGCCGGTGTGTGGTTCACGACCTGCGAGGAGGTCGCGCAGTGGCACGAGAAGCACTGAGCTTCGACTTCACCGGACAGGTGGTCCTCGTCACCGGGGCCGCCGCCGGCATCGGGGAGGGGATCGCGCGCGCCTTCCACGCGGCCGGCGCCCGGGTGGGGCTCGGCGACGTGCGTGAGGGCCCCCTGCAGCGGGTGGCGTCGGCGCTGGGTTCCGAGGTGTTCGCGCACCCGCTCGACGTCCGTGACGCCGACAGCGTGGCGCGCTTCGTCGAGACGGCCGAGAAGGCGCTGGGCCCGGTCACCGTGGCCGTGGCCAACGCCGGGATCTATCCCAACTCCCCGGTGCTGGAGATGACCGTCGCGGAGTGGGACCGCGTGATGGAGACAAACGTGCGCGGCGTGTTCCTCACCTGTCAGGCGGCCGCCCGCCGCATGGTCGCCACCCGGACCGCCGGGAAGATCGTCACGATCTCCTCGGGCGCCTACAGCAGCGGCCGGGTCGGGGCGTCGCACTACTGCGCCTCCAAGGCCGCCGTCGTCATGTTCACCCGGGTGCTGGCGCTGGAGCTGGCCGGTCACCATATCAACGTCAACTGCATCGCGCCCGGCCTCATCACCGTGAACAGCGAGAGCTCACCGGTGAGCGCGGAGTACGTCGCGGCGTTGACGCGGCAGATCCCGTGGGGCCGGGCGGGCGTCCCCAAGGAGATCGCCCACGCCGCGCTGTTCCTGGCCTCCCCGTACGCCGAGTACATGACGGGCGAGGTCCTGGCTGTCAACGGCGGCACTTCGGCCGGCCGTGCCTTCCTGCCGCTCAGCTCACCCCGAACCTGAACCCGGGAGGACCCGTGAGTATCAAGGGCAAGGCCTACATCGCCGGTGTCTTCGAGCATCCCACGCGCAAGGCCGACCAGCAGTCCCTGGCTCAGCTCCACGCCGAATCGGCGCGGGGCGCGCTGGAGGACGCCGGGCTCAGCCGCGCCGACGTGGACGGCTACTTCTGCGCGGGCGACGCGCCCGGGCTGGGCGGGCTGTCGATGGCCGACTACATGGGGCTCAAGCTCCGGCACATCGACACCACCGAGACCGGTGGCTCCTCGTACGTGATCCACGTCGCCCACGCGGCGGCGGCGATCGCGGCCGGACAGTGCAACGTGGCGCTCATCACGCTGGCCGGCCGGCCGCGCGCGGAAGGCATGGCCACCGGCACCGCGCCGCGCAACTACGGTGCGGCCGCCCCCGACGTCGCCTTCGAGTACCCGTTCGGACCGACGGTCGTCAACCAGTACGCCATGGCCGCCATGCGGCACATGCACGAGTACGGCACGACCAGCGCGCAGCTGGCCTGGATCAAGGTGGCAGCCTCGCAGCACGCCCAGCACAATCCCCGCGCGCTGCTGCGGGAGGTCGTCACCGTCGAGCAGGTGCTCGACTCGCCGATCATCGCCGACCCGCTCCATCGGCTCGACTGCTGCGTCATCACCGACGGGGGCGGCGCCATCGTGGTCACCCGGCCGGAGATCGCGCGGGACCTCCAGCGTCCGCTGGTGCCGGTGCTGGGTGCCGGCGCGGGCGTGAAGCACCAGATGGGCGGCAAGGTCGACCTCACCTACACGGGGGCGCGCTGGTCGGGACCGGCAGCGTTCGCCGAGGCCGGCCTCACGCCCGCCGACGTGAAGTACGTGTCGATCTACGACAGCTTCACGATCACCGTGCTGATCACCCTGGAGGATCTCGGCTTCTGCGCCAAGGGCCAGGGCGGTAAGCTCGTCGCCGACGGCAACCTGATCTCCGGTGTCGGCCGGCTGCCGTTCAACACGGACGGCGGTGGCCTCTGCAACAACCACCCCGCCAACCGCGGCGGCCTCACCAAGGTGGTCGAGGCCGTGCGCCAGCTCCGCGGCGAGGCGCACCCGAAGGTGCAGGTGAGGAACTGCGACGTCGCCCTGGCGCACGGCACCGGTGGCTCGCTCGGGACCCGCCACGGCAGCGCGACGCTGATCATGGGGAGACAGTGAGATGGCCGTCGCCAAGGAGCGCTCGATCCCGGCCCCGCCGACCAACCCCGAGACGCAGGCGTTCTGGGACGCGGCGGCTCAGGGCAAGCTCGTGCTCAAGCGCTGCACCGCGTGCGGGGAGCTCCACCACTACCCGCGCGCCATCTGCCCGTTCTGCGGCAGCGATCGCACCGAGTGGACGGAGGCCTCCGGGCGAGGGACGGTCTATTCCTACAGCGTCTTCCGCCGCGCGCCCGTCCCCTACGCGATCGCCTACGTCACGCTCGCGGAAGGGCCCACGATGATGACGAACCTCGTCGACTGCGACCTCGACGCCATCCGCATCGGACAGCCGGTTCGCGTCGTGTTCAAGCCGACCGACGGCGGGCCGCCGGTGCCGATGTTCTCGCCAGAGAGGAGCCTCTGAGATAGGCCGCTACCCGCTCCCCCGAAGACGGGGATCCAGCGCGTCGCGCAGGCCGTCGCCGACGAAGTTGAACGCCAGCACCGTCAGCATGATGGCCAGGCCGGGGACGGTCGCCACGTGCGGCGCCACCAGCAGCACGTCACGCCCGGTCGACACCATCAGCCCCCAGGACGCGGTCGGCGGCTGCACACCCAGGCCCAGGAACGACAGCGCGGCCTCGAGCAAGATCGCGTTGGCCATGAACAGCGTGGCGTAGACGATGAGGCCGGGAACGATGTTGGGCAGGATGTGACGGCGCAGCAGCGCGAACACGGGCGCGCCGAGCGCCCGGGCGGCGCCGACGTATTCGGTCTCGCGCAGCGCCAGGACCGAGCCGCGCACGATGCGCGTCACCGCCGGCACTCCCCAGATGCCGACCGCGATCGTGGTGTTCAGCGCGCCGGGCCCCAGCGCGGCGACGATGGCCAGCGCCAGCAGCAGGTACGGGAAGGCCAGCAGGATCTCGATGCCGCGCATGAGGAGGGCGTCGAGCCAGCCGCCGCTGAAACCCGCCAGCGTGCCCAGCAGCAGGCCACCGGCGACGGCGATCGCCGCCGACAGCAGCCCGACCAGCAGCGCCACGCGCGAGCCGTAGATGACGCGCGACAGGATGTCGCGCCCGAACTCGTCGGCGCCGAGCACGTACTTGCCGCCGGGCTTGGCGCGCTTCTCGATCAGACTCTGGCGAGCGGGATCGTAGGGAGCCAGCCACGGCGCCAGCACCGCGCTGGCCGCGAGCACGGCCACCAGGGCCAGGCCGATCAGCGCCAGCCGGTTGCGCCGGAACCGCCCCCAGGCGTCCATCAGATTTGCCGTCGGGGCGCCTGCGCAGGGCTCCGGTGCCCGACGATCGGGCCGAGAACCCGCGTGATCATCCTCAACCCTGACGCCCGACGCGGGGGTCGAGCAGGCCGTAGGAGAGATCGACCAGCAGGTTGATGACCACGAACGCCAGCGCGAAGACGAGCACGGCGCCCTGTAGCAGCACGTAGTCGCGAGCGAAGATCGCCTTGACCATCAACCGTCCCAGGCCCGGCCAGGCGAAGACCGTCTCGGTCAGCACGGCGCCGCCCATGAGCTGGCCCGACTGCAGGCCCAGCAGCGTGAGGATCGGGATGAACGCGTTCCGCAGCGCGTGGCGGGCCAGCACCCACGGCTCGGCCACCCCCTTGGCGCGGGCGGTGCGCACGTAGTCCTCGCGGAGGACGTCCAGCACGGCCGAGCGCGTCATGCGCGCGATCATCGCCACCGACGGCAGCGCCAGCGTGACCGTCGGCAACACGAGGTGGCCGAGCGAGCCGGCGCCGCCCACCGGCAGCCAGTTGAGCCACAGCGCGAACACGACGATCAGCACCAGGCCCGTCCAGAAGACGGGCATCGACAGCCCGAACAGCGAGCCCAGGCGCGCCATCGCGTCGAAGAGCGAGTTGGGCCACACCGCCGAGGTGATACCGGCCGCCAGGCCGACCACGGTGGCGACGAGCAGGGCGGCCACGGTGAGCTGGAGCGTGGCCGGCCAGGCGTCGGCCAGCTCGTCGCCGACGGGCCGGTTCTGCTGGATCGAGCGGCCGAGATCCCCGCGGGCGACCCGTCCGACGTAATCCAGGTAGCGGACCAGGAACGGCTTGTCGAGGCCGAGGTGATCGCGCAGGCGGGCGACGGCGTCCTTGGTGGCGTGCTCGCCGAGCATGAGCGTCACCGCGTCGCCAGGCAGTAGATCGACGGTCAGCATGACGACGAAGACCACGCCGAGCAGCACGGGGACGGCCAGCAGGAGGCGGCGGACCACGAACGTCAGCATCCGCCGCCCCCGTCAGCCCGCACGATTACTTGTCGAGCCAGGTCTTCCAGAGGGCCAGGTTGTACTCGACCGGGTGGACGTGAAATCCCTTCACGCTGGCCCGCGAGACGATGATCTCCTTGGTCGTGTAGACGGGGATCCACACCATCTCCTTGACCAGGATGTCCTGCACCTCGCCGTAGAGCTTTTCGCGCTCGGTCTGGTTCAGGCTGCGGCGGGCCTGCTCGACCAGCGCGTCGACCCGGGCGTTGGCGTAGCGGGAGGTGTTCCAGCCGGTGGGCGGCGTCTGCTTGCTGTGGAACAGCGCGTAGAGCGAGTAGTCGGCGTCGGCGTTCGAGGTCACCCAGCCCAGCGTGAACATGTGGTGATTGAGGGTGGCCTCGCGGACCTGCTTGAACACCGCCGCCCACTCCAGGATCTGCACCTTGGCCTCGACGCCGACCTCCTTGAACATGGCCTGGATGGCCTCGGTGATCTCGCCATCCTTCGGGTAACGGCCGCGGGCCGCCAGCCACGACAGCGAAAGCCGCTGTCCGCCCTTCTGGAGGATCCCGTCGGGACCGGGCGTCCAGCCGGCCTGGGCCAGCAGGGCCTTGGCCCGGGCCCGGTCGAAGGGATAGACCTTGTCGAGCTGCATGTCCTTGTAGCCGAACACGCCCGGCGCCAGCACGCCCAGCGCCGGCCCGGCCGAGCCCTCCATGATGTTGTCGAGGATCGCTTTGCGGTCGACGGCATGCAGCAGCGCCTGGCGTACCCGGACGTCGTCCAGCGGCGGCATTCCCGCGTGGAGGCCGGCGAAGACGACCCGGATGCCGGTGGTCTCGTGGACCGTGAACTTAGCATCCTTGCGCAGCGCCGGCAGCTGGGCAGGCGAGGGAAACAGCACCATGTCGGCATCGCCGGTCTGCAGCGCGATCATCCGCGCGCCCTCTTCGGGCACGACCTTGAAGATCACGCGGTCGACCAGCGCCTTGTCACCCCAGTAGTCGTTGAATCGCTCGACGATGACGTGGGTGTTGGTCTTCCACTCCACGAACTTGAACGGGCCGGTCCCGACCGGCGCCCGGCTGAAGTCCTGCCCGAGCTTCTGCACGGCCGTGGGCGAGACGATCCCCACGCAGTACATGGCCAGCGTGCGGAGGATCGGCCCGTACGGCTCCTTGGTCACGACGTCGACGGTGAGGGGGTCCACCACCTCGGCGTGATCGAGGGAACCGGCCAGGCTCGCCCAGCGCGCCGGGGGCGAGCCCTTGAGGGCGCGGTCGAACGTGAACTTCACCGCCTCGGCGTTGAAGGGCGTCCCGTCGTGGAACTTCACGTTGGGGCGCAGCTTGAAGCGCACCTTGGTCGGCGACAGCACCTCATAAGAGGTCGCCAGGGCCGGCTTGACCTGCATCTTGTCGTCGAGCGTCAGCAGTCCCTCGAGCATGTTGAAGTACACCCAGGCGCCCGGGGCCGTGGTCTCGAGGTTGGGGTCCAGCGAGACGGGATCGGTCGGGCGGACGATCGTCAGGGTGCCGCCCCGCTTCTGCGCGGTCGCCGCCGGCACCAGCGACGCCACCAGGCCCAGCACCAGGACTCCACCCACCAACCGTGAGGCGAGAGCACGCATGCGCTTATCTCCTGTCTTCCCGGGAAAGGAACTCGTCGGCCGCCGAGGCGGCCGACTCGAGGGCGTGGACCGCCCGGTTGCGCTCGCGCACCAGCGCGGCCCGCGCGAACTTGAAGGCGTCGCCGTCGGGGTCGAGCGTGGCCAGCTCGCGAGCGCGCTGCAACCCGGCCAGGGGGGAAATCGGCACCGCCAGGTCGTGCGTGAAACGATCGCCGCTGGTGTAGGCGAGAGGGACGAGCAGGCGTGACAGGCGCATCAGCGTGCGGTTGGCCGACTCCACCCGGCCGGCCGACACGCTGGCCATCGCCGCCGTTACCCGCTGCAGGCGCCCGACGAGGTCCCGCGCCGCGTCCAGCGCGGGCGCCAGGTCGAAGCGGCCGCCGGCCGCCTCCTGCAGCGTCTCCAGCTCGCCCAGCAAGCTCTGGGCCGCGCGCGAGTGGTCGAGCGGCAGCACCGGCGCGTTCAGCCAGCGCAGCGCGGAGGCGAGATAGACCTTGGTGTCGAGGACCAGGACGTCCGGATCGATCTTGTCGACCGTGTCGTCCTTGGTGTGCCACCACCAGGGAAACCCCGCACTGCCCACCAGCCGCTCCATCGCCCGCGACAGCTCGGTGTCCTGCTTGGGCAACCCCGACAGCGACATGAATGCCGACGGCACGCCGGCGCCCCAGAACGACTGATCGCCCGCGCGCGAGAAGCGCCGCCCTCGGCTGCGCTGGCCGGTGACGTCGGCCACCACGGTCTCGGCGAAGTGCTGGGCGTCCTCGGTGGCGTGGAGCACGGTGTAGTCCGTGGCGCCCCGAGCTCCCGTCGAGTCGACGTTCAGGTGGAGGACACAGCGCTGGTGGAGATCTCGCCAGGCGTGGTCGGCATACCAGGCCGAGCCCGCGTAGCGCCCGTGCGAGTGTCCCGACCAGAACGCGAAGCGGATGCCGCGCCGGAGCGCGTCGCGCCGAGCCCCGAGCAGCCGCGCGACCTCCAGCATCGTCGCGTTGGCGGTGCCGTTGTCCATCGCGCCGTAGTGCCAGGAGTCGACGTGCCCCGAGAAGAGCACGAAGCGGTCCTCCTGGCGGCCGACCAGCTCGCCGACGAGATGGGGAATGGACATCCAGCCCGTGCGCACGCGCGTGGTCATCCGGAGCCGTAGCGGCCCACCGGCCAGTCGCGCGCGGAGTGCCTCACCGTCGGCGCCGAGGATCGACAGGCACGGCGTGGCCGGGATGCGCCAGGCCGTATCCGGCGCCGGCGTGCCCCAGATCGTGGTCACGATCATGTTGTGCAGGTGATCCATGAGGACGTGGATCTGCCCCAGCACGCCCGCCTGCTGCGCTGCCCACGCCCGGCCCGGCGACGCGAGTCCGCGCACGAGGGCCAGCTTGCCCTTCGCGCGGGCGAGATCCTCCGGCCGCCCGTCGCCGACGTCCACGACCTCGGCATCCAGCGCGTCGACCGACGTCGAGAACGAGTGCGTCAGGCCCGTGATCACCGTGCCGTCGGGCAGGGTGAGATGCGCGCTCTGAGGCAAGCTGATGTACGCCTCGATCTCGCGCCGCTCGACCTCGACACCGCAGGCCTTCAGCCTGCGCTCGATGTAATCGAAGGCCTGCGCCTCGCCGGGGCTGCCGGACTCGCGCTCGAGGGCGCCGATGGTCCGGACGTGCTCCATCAGCGTGGCGGCGGACACCTCGGCCGCCAGCGGGGCTTCCAGTGGATCGCGATACTCCCAGGACGCCGTCACAGGAATCCACCTCACGGAAAGGGATGCCGAATGATCCGGCGATCTCCGGGGGGTGTCAACGGTGGCCACGGAAACCCCTGGGAGATCCTGCCGGTTCACCAGGCAGCCTGTGCCGTATTGCCTCTGAAAAGTGACGGTCCGTGTCCATGGGACGGATGCCAAACGCCCGTCGGGAAAGGACTTCGAGGGGTAGGCGCAGGGATTGCACTGGACAGGGTGCCATGACGGAATACACGCCCGACACCCCACTGGTAGCCCGGTTGTACTGCCCCGGCTGCGAGCCGGAGGCAGACCCGACCGCCGAGATCCTGGACGTTCTCTGGTGCGAATCGCATCTGCCCATACGCGGTGGTCTCGACGACGCCGTCGTCAGCGCGAGCGCCTACCTCTCGGGCAGTTCAGAAGCGGGTGGCGAGGACAATCGGCGTTGGTGCGAGATCTTTCACCGGCGTCGCTGAGCGGCCGCACCATCGCTCCGCCCGCCACCCGGCGGTCGGGCTTTGAGCTGGCCACACCGATCGGTTGCTCCCGCATCGAGGAATTTCGACCCGCGCCGCCACGTCTCACCAGCATCGGGCTCGTCCGCCCACACCTATCGAGGCCGGACGAGATGGCTTCACTTTTGCTCATGGTCTCGGGTGAGCCTCGCAGGCAGGGCACTCGAGTGGGCGTCGAGGACGCCAGGAGGAGAGCGCAATGAAGGCCGGCGGCGGCGGGATGATCGGACAGGGTCAGGCGTCTCGCGAAGAGATGCATGTGCTCACCGAGGAGCTGGCGCGCGCGCACGAGAAGGCCGCGCACGCTCACGGGCAGAAGGAGCGCATGGCGGCGGCGCTTGCGCAGGCTCGCGACGAGATCACCGCGCTGCGGGAGGAGGTCGACAAGCTCTCCGCCCCGCCGTCGACGTACGGCGTTTACCTGTCGGGGAACATCGACGGCACGGTCAACGTGCTGGCGAGCGGGCGCAAGGTGAAGGTGAACATCCACCCGTCGATCAAGCTCGACAGCCTCAAGCCCGGCCAGGAACTGGTGCTCAACGAGGGGCTCAACGTCGTCGAGGCCGCGAGCTTCGAGGTTCAGGGCGAGGTCGTCATCCTCAAGGAGCAGCTCGATCTCGACCGCGCGGTGGTGACGCTGCGGGCCGACGAGGATCGGGTCAGCGTCATCGCCGACCCGCTGCGGCTGCTGCGGCTCAAGCCCGGCGACCATCTGCTGATGGACGCCAAGAGCGGCTACCTGCTCGAGAAGCTACCCAAGAGCGAGGTCGAGGACCTGTCACTGGAGGAAGTGCCGGACATCGGCTACGAGCAGATCGGCGGCCTCGGCGCCCAGATCGAGGCCATCAAGGACGCGGTCGAGCTGCCGTACCTGTACGCCGACTATTACAAGGAGCACAAGCTGGCGCCGCCCAAGGGCGTGCTGCTCTACGGGCCTCCTGGCTGCGGCAAGACGATGATCGCCAAGGCGGTGGCCAATAATCTCGCCGAGAAGATCTCCGAGAAGCGCGGCGAGAAGATCAAGGGCTTCTTCCTCAACATCAAGGGGCCCGAGCTGCTGAACAAGTACGTGGGCGAGACCGAGCGCAAGATCCGCGAGATTTTCGTGAAGGCCAAGGAGAAGGCCAACGAGGACGTGCCGGTCGTCGTCTTCTTCGACGAGATGGACGCGCTGTTCCGCACGCGGGGCACCGGTATCTCGTCCGACGTCGAGTCCACCATCGTGCCGCAGCTCCTGGCCGAGATCGACGGCGTGGAAGGGCTGCGCAACGTCATCGTGATGGGTGCCTCCAACCGGCAGGACCTGATCGACCCGGCCATCCTGCGGCCGGGGCGGCTGGACGTGAAGATCAAGATCGAGCGTCCGGACCGGGCGGCCGCCTCCGACATCTTCCGCAAGTACCTCACGTCCGACATCCCGCTGGCCAACGGCGAGACCGTCGACGCGATGATCACGGCCGGGGTCGAGACGATGTACAGCCTCAGCGAGGGCAACCGTTTCCTGGAGGTCACCTACGCCAACGGGGAGAAGGAGGTCCTGTACTTCAAGGACTTCTCCTCGGGCGCCATGATCGAGTCGATCGTGCGGCGCGCCAAGAAGCTCGCCCTCAAGCGCCTGATCGGCGGCGGCGCCAAGGGCGTGAGCAGCGACGACGTGGTGGCGGCCGTGGGCGAGGAGTTCAAGGAGAACGAGGATCTGCCCAACACGAGCAACCCCGACGACTGGGCCAAGATCGCCGG
>JBKOZA010000577.1:0-1348 GCA_046725675.1 Candidatus Methylomirabilota bacterium | reverse complement strand
GCCCGCTGCGGCGGCGGGGAGCTCATCCATTTCGCGCGGCTCGCCGATTTCCTCGTCTCCACGGACGGGCGTGAGATCCGCTGCGCGATCAGCCGTCGGGGCAGTGCCCGCATGCTGGCCCACCTGTTCCTCGCCCAGGTGATCCCACTGGCGCTCAGCCGGCAGGGCCGGCTCGTGCTGCACGCCAGCGCGGTCGTGACTTCGGGTGGTGCGGTTGCCTTCATGGGAGCGGCCGGGTCCGGCAAGTCGACGCTCGGCGCCAGCTTCGTGCGCGCGGCCTTTCCGCTGTTGACCGACGACGGGCTGCTGCTCACCGAGGACCAGGGCGCCCTCGCCGGCGTCCCGAGCTATCCCGAGATCCGGCTCTGGCCGGATGCGTGCGCTGCGCTCGCCGCGGCCGGCGAGCCGAGCGAGGCCTGGCATCTCGCCGGGAAGACGTGCGTGCCGGCTGGCAGCATGCGATGGCCGTTCGCGTCCACGCCGGTGCCCGTCCGTCGCCTCTACGTCCTCGGCGCGCCGACCGAGGACACCCGCCGCGCCGTGACCATCGAGCCCCTCAGCGGGCGCGAGAGCTTTCTCCAGCTCGTCCGACACTCCTTCCGTCTCGACGTCGACGATCGCCGTCGGCTGCGGAGCGAGTTCGAGACGATCGGACGGATCGCCTCCACCGGTGTCGTCTACCGGCTGGGATTCCCGCGAGAGTGGTCCCGGCTGGCCTCGGTGCGCGACGCCGTCCTGGACCATCTCGCCGCCGCCTGAGGCCTCACGATGGCCCCGGCCTCCAACTCGACGCTCACGAGCACCCGCCTGCTCGCGTCCGCCGCCCGGCGATTCGTCGGCGCGGCCGGTGATGACGAGATGCTCGATCTCGTCCGGGCTCCGGTCGACTGGACGGGTCTGCTCTCGGCGGCCGAGCGCGAAGGCATGGCGGGGATCGTTGGACTGGAGCTCGAGCGCCTGGCGTCGATCCCGGGTCTCGCGCTGCCGCTGGGACCGTGGCGCGCCGCGCGGCGGCGCGTCGCGGTCAGCAACATGGCCACGCTCGCCGAGCTGGAGGCTCTGCGGGCCATGCTGCGCGCGCTCGGACGTCAGGCGGTCGTGCTCAAGGGCGCCGCCCTGATTCCCGGGGCGTACCGCGGGACCGTGGATCTGCGGCCGCTGGGCGACGTCGATCTGCTTCTGCGACCGCTGGATCTGCCCGACCTCGTCGCGTGGCTGCAGGACCGCGGCTATCGGCCCTTCGCGCCGTCGTCGACGGTCCTGTCTCGCGGACCCGTCTCGTTCGATCTGCACACCGAGGTGGCGGGCAGCAGCTGGGTGGCGCGCAAGGCCCACGCCTTTCGGCTCG
>JBKOZA010000576.1:0-4082 GCA_046725675.1 Candidatus Methylomirabilota bacterium | reverse complement strand
ACGCGCATCACCACCACCCTCGCCACTTGAAGTACGCGATCATCCCGCCCGCCGTCAGGAACATGACGCCGAGGACCGCCGGGTAGCCCCACCACGACTCCAGCTCCGGCATGTGCTTGAAGTTCATCCCGTAGATCGAGGCGATGAAGGTCAGCGGGATGAAGATCGTGGCGATGACGGTGAGGACTTTCATGACCTCGTTGAGGCGCTGGTTCTGCACGGACAGGAACACCTCCATCACCGAGACCGCCGTCTCCCGCAGCGACTCCACGATCTCGAGGGCCTGCACGGCGTGGTCGTAGACGTCGCGCAGGAACACGCGCGTCTCGGGCGCGACGAGGGCCGACTCCTCGCGCTGCAGGATGCTGACGACCTCGCGCATCGGCCACACCGCCCGCCGGACATTGATCAGGTCGTGCCGCAGCCGGGTGAGCCGCAGGAGCGTCGATCCGGACGCGGCGGCGCCGAGTGCCTCCTCCTCGAGCAGGTGCATCCGCTCGGACAGCGCGTCGATCACGGGGAAGTAGGCGTCGACCACGGCGTCGATCAGCAGATAGGCGAGGTAGTCGGCGCCGGCCTCGCGCGCGCGGCCGCGGGCCTGTCGGAGGGCCGCCCGCACGGATCCGAAGCAGTCGCCGTCGCTGCGCTCCTGGATCGTCACCACCCAGTCGACGGCGAAGAACAGGCTCACCTGCTCGTCGACGATTGCCGCGGCGGCCGCGGGCGGCGCCGGGGTCTCGCGGGACGGCTCCAGCCGCATCGTGGGCATGACCACGAACACGTGCTTGTCGAAGCGCTCGACCTTCGGCCGCTGCGGCACGTTGAGGACGTCCTCGAGGGCGAGGGGGTGCAGCCCCAGCCGCTCACCGAGCCGGGCGAACACCGTGGGGTCGGCGAGGCCGTCGACGTTGATCCACGTGACCTCGCCCGGCGTCATCCGGCCCAGCGCGGCCTCGATCGTCGGCACGCGTTCCTCGACGACGCCGTCCCGGCTGATGGTCGTCACCTGGATGACGGGCGGCTCGGCCGACTCGGCTGCGACCAGCGTGCCCGGCAGCGATCCGGGCCGGATCCGCGACATCCGAGGCCGCCGTACGCCGAGCGCCGCGCGCAGGTGCTGCTGGCGGCGCTTCAAGTTCATTCGCGCCCATGCTCGGGGAGGCGCGCGAGGTTGTCAAGGCGCGCCTGTGGTAGAGTCCGACCTCGGCATGACGCCCGATCTGCGCGCGGAGCGGGATCTCGCCATCGAGCTGGCGCGCGCGGCCGGCGAGCTCCTGCGCGACGGGCTGCTCGGTCCGCGCCGCATCACCTACAAGGGCAGCCCCACCAATCTCGTCACCGAGATGGACGCGCGCGTCGAGGCACTGGTCGTGGACCGGCTGCACGCCGTCTTCCCCGACGACGCGATCCTAGCCGAGGAGCGCGGCGCCCAGGCCGGCGGCTCCGGCCGTCGCTGGATCATCGACCCCCTCGACGGCACCACCAACTACGCGCACGGGCTGCCGATCTACGCCGTGTCGATCGCGCTCGAGGTCCGCGGCCACGTGCGGCTCGGCGTCGTCTACGACCCGAGCCAGCGCGAGCTGTTCGTCGCCGAGCGCGGGGCCGGCGCCTTCTGCAACGACGCGAGGCTGGCGGTGTCGGGCGCGGCGACGCTCGACGCCAGCCTGCTGGCGACGGGGTTTCCGTACGACATCCGCGTGAAGGCCGACAACAACCTGCGGGAGTACGCCGCCTTCGCAGTACGCACGCGCGGCGTGCGGCGCATGGGCTCGGCCGTGCTCTACCTGGCGTGGCTGGCGGCCGGCCGCTTCGACGGCTACTGGGAGCTGCGCCTGGGGCCGTGGGACGTCGCCGCCGGCGGCCTGATGGTCGAGGAAGCCGGCGGCCGTCTCACCGGGCTCACCGGTGAGCCGCTGGACCTCGACCACCCGCGCGTCGTGGCGAGCAACGCCCGCATCCACGACCAGATGCTGGCCGTGCTGCGCGAGGTTCGCGGCGCCTGAGTCGCCGTCAGGGCGCCGGCGGCCGCGGCGTCGGCGTGGCGTGGGCACGCCCGTACTTGGCGTCGATCGCGGCCCGGATATCGGCGGGCGTCACCCCTGCCCGCGTCGCCCGCATCACGTCACGCGTGATGTCCAAGCACAGCGTTCAGGTGGCGGCGTGGCTCGTCCAGGTGGTGCGCCCAGCGGTGTCGTTCTTGATGTAGCAGGCGCGGTTCGAGGCGTGACCGAGCCGTCCACACCCGCAGGTGCAGGGCATCCACTGCAGAACGTCGCCGCGCTCGCGCGCGAAACGATACAACTCGGCGATGTCGCCGGGTCTGGCGAACACGGGGAGGACGGCGCCGGCGCGGGTCTGGACCTGATCTCCGATCGCGTCCGTCGTCACCGGATCGTCGGCGGAGCACGCCGAACCCAACACCACGATGATCAGCGACAGGCCGACGACCGCCCGGAGCAGTGCCTCCGACATCTGTCCCGGTTCGCCGCCGCGCGGTCCGCGCTAGGTCGACGCGCGAGCCAGACGGTACTCGCGGTCGCCGAGGCGCAGCGTGCCGACACCGCTGCGCTCGTCGTAGTCGGTGAGACCGAGGAGCTGGTACGCAGCAGCGCGGCTCAGGCGCGCCTCGAACGCGCCCCCCTTCACCGCGCAGTACGGCACGTCGCCGGGCCCGACGCGCAGCGTGGTGGGGTCGACGTCCAGCTCGCTTCCGTCGTTGAGCCAGGCGCGCAGCGCGTCGGCCCGCCGCTCGACGCGCGTGACGACGAACGGGACGTCGGCGACCTGGACCGGGATGCGCATGCGGGTCTGGATGAAGTAGCCGGCGGCGTCGCGGCGCAGGTTGCCGCGCAGGTTGGCCAGCACGCCCGGGTGCGTGATCTGCACGTCGCCGTCGTGCCACTCACCTTCCACGTCCACGCGCAAGGCGGGCGGCGTCCACTCCGAGGGGGGCGTCGCCGACATCAGAAGACCACGCTGGCGAAGCTCACGACGCCCTCGGGGTCCGGCCACTGGCCGTAGCGCTGCAGCGTGCCGGGGACGCCGTCCAGCGCTCGCAGCAGCGTGTAGATGGGGGAGAGGCCGCAGACGCGCCGGCGATCGTGGTCGTGACGGGCGCACTCGAAGAACGCCTCGGCGTCCGCCGCCTCCACGGCCGCCAGCATCTCGCGGTCCTCGCGGTCGATCACCGACAGCTCGGCCGGCGTGATCGGCGCCGGATCGCCGAAGCGCGGCCCCATGTGGGCGAGGTCGGCTCCGGCGATGAAGGCCACCCGGCGGCCGCAGGTGGCGACCGTCTCCCCCAGCGCATCGAGGAACGCCGGCACCCGGGGATCGTCCTGGGGCCGGCGGCCGCGGGCCAGCGCCTCGTGCACATAGCTGGTGAGGACGGGGACGATCGAGATCTCGCGCCGCCCGCCGTAGAGGTACTGCAGGAACACCGCCTGGAACTCGATCGAGTGCTCGTTGCGGTGCGCCAGCTCGGAGCCGTAGCAGTCCTGCCGCGCGCGACGCGCCAGCGCCTCCACGAAGTCGCGATCGGTGGCGGCGGCGCCCAGCGGCGTGTCGAAATCCTTGCGCGTGAGCGCGAAGGGGTGGGCCATGCCGGCATGGCAGGTCCCGAAGATCACGAACAGGTCGGCGTCGCCGCGCTCGGCCAGCTGCCGATACGCCCACGCATAGACCGGACCGCCCCGGTGAAAATCAATGTGCGGCGCCACCAGGCCGTGCACACCGCCGCCCCGGAACGGGGCAGCCGGCCCGGGCCCGGCAGGCGGATCGAAGAACCGGTCCATCGCGGCGCGCAGCTGCTCGGGATGGTCGGCGTAGGCGCCGCCGGCGTGCCGGGCCGGGCGGTGCGGAGCGGCGAGGAAGGCGTCGTCGATCGACGTGCGCCGAGCCGCGAACGCGGGACTGTCCAGGAAGCCGTGCTCGTCCAACGCCGCCGCGAGCTTCTCGATGTGCTCGCGCTCCACCAGCTCACCGTCCTTGCGCATGATCTCGGCCTGGATGCCGCGGACGTCGTGGGATCCGTCGAAGAGCGTGAGGATGTCGACCAGAGCCACCGGCAGCATGATGAC
>JBKOZA010000575.1:0-2919 GCA_046725675.1 Candidatus Methylomirabilota bacterium | reverse complement strand
GAAGACGGGGACGATCAAGCAGGGCGTGCGCGCGATGTCGGCCATCTGGCAGTCGAGCGTACCGTGGTGCGCGGTGATCATCCGCAACGTGTTCGGCGTGGCGGGGGCCGCCCACCGCAACGGCGCTCAGTACTGCACGCGGTACGCGTGGCCCTCGGGCCGCTGGGGCTCGCTACCGCTCGAGGGCGGGATCGAGGCCGCCTACCGGGCGGAGATCGACGCCGCCCCGGACCCCAAGGACAAGATGGTCGAGATCGAGGAGCGGTTGACGAAGCTGCGCTCGCCTTTCCGCTCGGCCGAGACGTTCTGGATCGAGGAGATCATCGATCCGCGCGACACGCGGCCGCTCATCTGCGACTTCGCGACCCTGGCGGCGCCGCTGCGGCGGCCCGGCCCGTCCAGCCACGCCATGAGGCCCTAGCAGGCTGATGAAACGGACCCATCTGCTTCATTGGCGCCCTCGACCGCAGGCTCGACGTACAGGGAGTACGCCTCGCCTGCGGTCTTCGGGCGCCGCCTCGCATCTGGGCCCGCTTCATCAGCCGGCGGCGTGTTCGAGCCTCTCGCGGAGCACGTGATCCCGTCCCGTGAGTCCGCGGCAACGGTGCCGCGACGTGGCCTGCTGCTCGCCACGCTCTTCGCCGCCCAGGTCGGCGGCAGCACCGGCCACTCGATCATCATGGCGGTCGGCGGCATCATGGCCGCCAGCATCACGGGCACCAACGCGTGGTCGGGCGTCCCCGTCGGCGTCGGCGCGCTGGGCGCCGCGCTGGCCAGCTGGCCGCTGTCCCGCCTGATGGGACGCTTTGGGCGCCGCCCCGGGCTGGCCTTCGGCTACGGGCTCGCCGTCGTGGGCGCCGTCCTCGGCATGGCGGGGGTGCTGACAAGCCACTTCCCGCTGTTCCTGGGCGGCATGACACTGTTCGGCGTGTCCAACACCTCGAACCTCCTGGCCCGGTACGCGGCGGCCGACGTCACACCGGCCTCGCAGCGGGGACGCGCGATGGGGCTCATCGTGTGGGGCTCGACCATCGGCTCGATCCTCGGTCCCAACCTCATGACGCCAGCGGCGCAGGTGGGCGCTCGGCTCGGGCTGTCTCCCGTCGGCAGCGCGTTTCTCATCAGCGTGGCAGGGTTCGGGCTGGCGGCGATGCTCGTCGAGGTGCTGCTGCGGCCCGATCCACTGGCGGTCGCGCGACGGCTGGAGGGGGTCGTGTCCGGCGCGCCGGTCGCGCCCGCCCGCCGGCTCGGCGCGATCCTGGGCGAGCCGCGCGTGCGGATCGCGTTCGGCAGCCTGATGGCCGGCCAGCTCGTCATGATCGGCACCACGTCGACCTCGCCGGTGTACCTGCACGACCACGGCCACCACGTGGGCACGATCGGCCTGGCGGTGGCGATGCACCTGAGCGGCATGTACGTGGCGTCGCCGCTGTCGGGCTGGCTCAGCGATCGTTTCGGGCGCGGGGCAATGATCGCCGTCGGCGGCGGCGTCCTCCTCCTGGCCCTGGCCATCGCGGGGCTCGCGCCGGGCCGCGAGGGCGGCCTGGTGATGGTCGGCCTGTTCCTCAACGGCGTGGGCTGGAACTTCGCGTTCGTCGCGGCGAGCGCGCTGCTCACCGACGTGCTGTCGCCGGGCGAGCGCGCGTCGATCCAGGGCCTGGCCGATCTGGTCATGGGCCTGCTCGGGGCGCTCGGCAGCGCGGTCGGCGGCTTCGTCCTCGGCACCCTGGGCTTCGGCGCGCTCAACGCGCTCGGCGCCGCGGTCATCGCGACCGGCCTCGTGGTCGGCATCCGGCACTTGCCGCTGGCCCAGCGAGCGGGCTGGCGGGAAGTTCGCGCTTGACTCGGATTGACCGCCGCGGTATCGAGTAGGGCCCAAGCACTCCGACCGCCCGGCGTCCAGTTCGCGCCCGCTTCGCTCCCGGAGGGACGATGCTGCGATCGCTCGCGACGGCATTCATGATCCTGAGTGTGTGGCTCGCCGGCACCGCCGGAGCCGACGAGCCGTTTCCCGCCCGGCCGATCACGATCGTCAACCCGTTCCCGCCGGGTGGCCAGGCAGATCTCACGGGCCGTCCCCTGGCCTCCTCGCTGGAGCGCCTGCTCAAGCAGCCCGTCGTGATCACCAACAAGTCGGGAGCGGCGGGGGCGGTGGGCATGCAGACGGTGGCGGTGGCCCGCCCCGACGGCTACACGGTGCTCATCACCGTGCCGGCGATCTCGACCATTCCCGAGGTCGACCGGCTGTTCGGCCGACCACCCACGTTCGCGCGCGAGCAGTTCGCGCCGATCGCGCGCATCAACGCCGACCCCTGCATCCTCGTGGTGAACGCCGAGCAGCCCTGGCGAAGCGTGAAGGAGCTGCTGGACGACGCCCGGCGGCGGCCGGGCGAGATCACTTACTCGTCGTCGGGCCCCTACGGCGCCTCCCACGTGCCGACCGAGATGTTGCTGAACGCGGCGGGCGGGCTGAAGATGCGCCACCTGCCCACCACGGGCGGCGGGCCGGCGACCACCGCCGTGCTCGGTGGTCACGCGGCCTTCTGGATGTCCACGACGGGCCCGGCGGCGCCGCACGTGAAGTCTGGCAAGTTCCGCGCCCTCGCCGTCACCAGCGCGGCCCGGCACGCGCACTATCCGGACGTGCCCACGCTCAAGGAACTGGGGTACGACGTCGAGTACTACCTGTGGATCGGACTGTTCGTCCCCAAGGCCACCCCGGCGCTCGCCGTCAAGGCGCTGCGGGAGGCGGTGAAGCAGGCCGTGGACGATCCCGCGTTCAAGAGCGCCATGGAGAAGATCCAGGTGCCGATCGCCTACCAGGACGCCGACGATTTCCGCGCCTGGTGGGACGCCGACGCCGCTAGGCTAGCGGAGGCGGTCAAGCGGATCGGCCGGGTCGAGGTGAAGTAGCACCAA
>JBKOZA010000574.1:0-6148 GCA_046725675.1 Candidatus Methylomirabilota bacterium | reverse complement strand
CTCGATATTGCGCGAGTGCGGGGCCCCGAAATGGCCCCCAAACCCCCAACGCTCGTCGCGCCCCGGCGGAGCCGTGGCGCGCCTCGGGAGAACGCGAGGTTGGGAGGTGGTCCCGAAGCGTCTCGGGCGCGTGGTTGGCCGGGGTGAGGGGACGGGGGTACGATAGGCGCCTCGCGGTTCCGTGGCCGCCAGGAGGGATGACATGGGCGAGATCCTCGGCCTGGGCATGACGCACTACCCGCCGCTCATCGGCACGGACCAGAACATGGCCGGCATCCTTCGCACGGTGCTGAAGGATCCGGGGCTTCCGGAACGCTTTCGCGATCCCGCGGGCTGGCCGGAGCCGATGCGCCGGGAGTACGGCGACGACGGCGGCACCGCGTCCGCCGCTGCGCACCGGGCCGAGCTGGTCCGGCACTTCCGCCACGCGCGCAAGCTCCTCGACGAGTTCCGGCCTGACGTCATCGTCATGTGGGGTGACGACCAGCACGAGAACTTCACCGACGACGTCATTCCTCCCTTCTGTGTCCTCGCCTACGACCAGGTGGAAGCCCGGCATCGAGCTCGCGGTACGTCGGCGCCGAACGTGTGGGGCGAGGGGCCGGAGACGGTCTTCCGGATCAATGGCCACCGCGAGGCGGGCAAGTACCTGGCGGGACGGCTGCTGGAGCAGGGGGTCGACACGGCCTACGCCTACAGGCCGCTGCACCATCAGGGCCTCGCGCATGCGTTCCTGAACACGATTCTCTACCTGGACTACGACCGGATCGGCTTCCCGTACCCGGTCGTCGCGTTCCAGGTGAACTGCTACGGGCGCCGGGTGATCTCGCAGCGGGGCGGGCGGGGCAGCCTCGCCAGCCCGCTGTCCGACGCGGACCTCGATCCGCCGTCGCCGTCTCCCCGGCGCTGCATGGAGGTCGGCGCGGCCACCGCCCGGGCGATGCGTGAGAGCCCGTGGCGGGTGGCGCTGATCGCCTCCTCGAGCTGGTCGCACGCGTTCCTGACCGACAAGAATCACCAGCTCTATCCCGACATCCCCGCCGACCGGAAGCTCTACGAGGCGCTGAGCGTCGGCGACTACGAGACGTGGCGCGGCCGACCGCTGACGGCGATCGAGGAGTCCGGTCAGCAGGAGATGCTGAACTGGTACATGCTCGTCGGCGCCATGGAAGCCCTCGGGCGCAAGCCCGACGAGTGCGAGTTCGTCGAAACGTGGACGTTCAACTCCAACAAGTGCTTTGCGGTCTTCAAGCCATGACGCCGCCGGTGAACGGCAATGGCTCCGGTGCCATTCCGAAGCTCAGCGGTGACATCCGCCCGCTCATCCCCAAGCTCGGACTCCGCAACTACTGGTATCCGGCGGTCGCCGACAGGAACGTCGGCTCCCGCCGGCCCGTGAAGGTCGCGTTGCTCGGCGAGGAGGTCTGTCTCTTCCGCGGGGCCACCGGCGGGGTGGCGGCAATCCAGGACGTCTGCCCCCACCGGGGGGCCCGCCTGAGCGAGGGCAACTGCCACTACCGTGGCACGGTCGCCTGCCCGTACCACGGCTGGGTGTTCGACGAGTCGGGCAAGAACGTGGCCGTGCTCTCGGAGGGACCGGACTCCGGCGTGTGCGGCAAGCCCGGCACCGAGACCAAGGTTTATCCGACGCGCACCCTCAAGGGCGTGGTCTTCGTGTGGATCGGCGACGAGGAGCCGGCGCCGATCGAGCAGGACGTGCCCGAGGAGTTCTTCGACGACGACGCGCTGGTGCAGGTCGGCCAGGTCTACTGGCGCTGCAACTGGGAGGTCGCCCTCGAGAACTCGATGGACTCGCACGTGAACTACGTGCACCGCAACGCGCTCGTGGTGGCCCGCGGGGGCTTCATCGCGCGGGGGGCCCAGGGCGAGCACCCCCTGTTCGTCGGCAACGGCTTTGGCGGTGACGTGGCCGAGAGCAACTACATGCGCCGCAGTCCCACCCAGGACGTCTACCCGAACGGCTGGCGGTGGCCCAAGACCAACTACCGCCGGTTCTGGACGTGGCTGACCAAGCCGCTGGCCGATCGCGCGCGCCGGAACATCCCGCCGCCGCGCTCGGCGCGGTGGTGCGGCGGCCATCACCTGCCCGGCATGTTCCGGGCCGAGTTCGGCTGGGACCTCTACACGCGCATGTGCGTACCGGTCGAGGACAACCTCACGCGCGTCTGGTACTACCACTGCACGCGGCCGCGGAGCGTCTCACGGTGGCTCTGGGACCGGCTGATGTACGCCACCGTGCGCCGGTGGATCATCGAGTACAACTTCTCGCGCCAGGACGAGGCGGTGATGATCAACCAGCGCTACGACACGCCGGAGAAGCTCTCCGGCACCGACGCCGAGGTGATCCAGTGGCGGAAGCTGGTGGTGACGAAGCACTTCGGCGGCCGCGACGCGCCGTTCGAGTACCGCAACCCCGACGGCCTGGCGCCCGACGCGGTACCCATCGAGCGCGTCTCCGTCCGCGCCCTGCAGGAAGGACCGCGAGCGAAGACCGCCCGCTGATCAGCCGCGGCGCCGCGCGACGATCCAGCGATCCATCTTCCCCTCCAGGACGCTGAGCGGCATCGCGCCGTCTTTCAGCAGCTCGTCGTGAAACGCCCGCAGGTCGAACGCCGGCCCCAGCGCCGCCTCCGCCTTCTTCCGAAGGCCCAGGATGGTGAGCTGCCCGATCTTGTAGCCGAGCGCCTGACCGGGCCAGACCATGTAGCGCTCGACCTCGCGGACGGTGTCGAGCGACGGCCCGCCGAGGTAGTCGATCGCGCGCTCCCGCGTCCAGCCGCGGGCGTGCAGGCCGGTGTCGACGACGAGCCGGGCGGCCCGGAAGTGCTCGGCGTAGAGCATGCCGAGCCGGTCACGCCGGTCGCCGTACAGGCCGAGCTCGGCGCCCAGGCCCTCCGCGTACAGCGCCCAGCCCTCGCCGAAGGCGACGTACCAGCCGAACCGGCGGAAGGCCGGCAGCTTCGCGTTCTCCCGCTGCAGGGCCACCTGCAGGTGATGGCCTGGGATCGCCTCGTGCAGGAAGAGGCTGCGGCTCACGAACGCCCGGCCCCCGTCACTCAGCTCGGCGGTGTTCAGGTAGAAGACGCCCGGGCGCGAGCCGTCCAGCGAGGGCGGCTCGTAGCTCGACGGCATAGACCGCTCGCGGAACGTCTCGATCGGCCGGATCTCGAAGCCGGCCCGGGGCAGCCGTCCGAAGGCGCCGGGCAGCGTCCGCTCGACCGACGTCCGCAACGCGCCGTAGGCCTTCAGCAGCTCGTCGGCCGTGCCATACGGCGTCGGCGGTGGCTCGCCGGCCGCCGCGATGTCGGCCCGCAGCCGCTCGATCTCGGACCGCAGGCGCGCCACCTCGCGGAGGCCGAGCTCGTGGATCTCGTCCGGCGTCAGCGCGGTGGTCGTCGCGTTCCGAACGGCCCAGGCGTACAGGTCACGTCCGCCCGGGAGATCGCCGAAGCCGGCGGTCGTGCGGCAGCGCGGGAGGTACTCGTCCTGCACGAACGCGCGCAGGCGACGGTAGGCCGGGACGATGACGTCCTGGATGGCGGCCACGTACTTCGCCTCGAGCGCGCGGCGGGTCGCGTCGTCGAACCCGGACGGAAAGTTCCGGATGGGCTCGTAGAACAGGCTGGCCCGCGGATCGGCGACGATGTGGGCGTCGAGCTGGGGGACGACCTTGGCCATGGCCTCGCGCGGGTGCGTGAGGCCGCGCTCGATACCGAGGCGCATGTTGGCGATGGCGGTGTCCACCCACGTGACGAACCCGTCGACGCGGCCGAGGAAGTCGACGTAGTTCTGCACGGTCCTGAACCGGTGGTTGCCGCGGCCGGCGCCGACGATCGGGAAGCGGCTGGGCCACGTCTGGCCGGTCTGGTTGATCGGGAGCAGGTGCCAGGGCAGCTCCAGGCTCTCGACGCACGTGTCGAGACGGTGCGCGAAGACGTCGTGGCTCAATCGATCCTGATCGTCGAGCGTGTCCACGCCCACCCGCGCCAGCTCGGTCCGGTAGCGCGCGCACAGCGCTCGCAGGCCACGGCGGTACTCGTCGCCGATGTCGTTGGCCAGCACTCGGTCGTACTCGTGCAGGCCGCGTTCGCTGGCGCTGAACGGGTAGTAGGGCGCGACGTCCCGGTCGTAGCCGGCGACGAGGTCGGCCAGGCGCGGTGGCGGCGCCGCCGCGGGTCGCAGGCACGCCACGGCGATCGATGCGAGCGCAGCGAAAGCGAGGCAGCGGCCGGGAAGTCGCACGATTGACCGTCTCCGCGGCGGCCATTATAGTCGCCTCTCCTGATCACGGCGCGCGCGGCCACGGTGTCGCCGCGCGGGAGGCGGACGAGGACGTGCTCGCGTGAGGCTGGCCGGAAAGGTCGCGATCGTGACCGGCACGAGCCCGAACATCGGCGGCGGCATCGCCGGGGGTCTAGCCGCTGAGGGGGCCCGCGTCGCCTGCGTCGACGTCGTCCCCGACAACGCCCGACAGTGCGCCGAGTGGATCAGCCGGCGCGGCGGTGAGGCACTGGCCGTCACCTGTGACGTCACCGACGAGACGCACGTCACGGCGATGGTCGCGCGCGTGCGCGAAGCGTGGGGCACTGCCGACGTCCTCGTCAACAACGCCGGCGTCCTCGGGGGGCTCGGGGTTCTCGACATGCCGCTGGACCGGTGGGCCCGTCAGCTGGCGGTCAACCTCACCGGGACCTTTCTCTGCACCAAGCACGTCGCCCGGCTCATGGTCGAGCGCGGCACGCGCGGCAGCATCGTCATCGTCGTGTCCACCGCCGGCCACCAGGGCCAGGCCGGCAACATCGGGTACTGCACGAGCAAGAGCGGCCTGCTGAACTTCACACGGGCGGCCGCCATGGACCTGGCCCGCCACGGGATTCGGGTCAACAGCCTCACGCCGACTGCCACCGACGTCGAGGAGGGCGCGGAGCGCGCGGTCGCCTGGGGCCGCCCGCGGCCGGAGGCGCGTGGCCGCCTGCTCGATTTCCAGAAGATGGCGCCGATGGGCCGGTTGCCGAGCCCTCGACACTACGCGGACGCCGCGGTCTTCCTGGCGTCCGACGCCGCGGAGATGATCACCGGCGTCGACCTTCGGGTGGACGCCGGTGCCGTCGCGAAGTACTGGCCCTGGATCCCCCAGGCCTGAGCGCACACCGAGATTCACGGAGGAACGTATGCCTGACGCGGTCGGATTCATCGGACTCGGAGCGATGGGCGGGCCGATGGCGCTCAATCTCATCAAGCACGGCTTCCGGCTGGTCGTTCACGACATCGATCCGGCCAAGGTGGCGCGGCTGGCGGCGCAGGGAGCCGCCGGCGCCGAGTCCGCGGCGGCCGTCGCCGCCGAGGTGAGCCGCACCATCTGCATGGTGGAGACGACGGCGCAGGCCGAATCGGTCATCACCGGCGAGCGTGGGATCGTGGAGCGGGCCGGGCGCGGTCACGTCGTGGTCTGCATGAGCACGATCGATCCGCTGGTGGCGCGCCGGCTCGGCGACGCGCTCGCCGCCCGTGGGATCGCCATGGTCGACGCGCCGGTGAGCGGCGGCACCGAGCGGGCGGCGTCCGGCGAGCTGTCGGTCATCGTCGGCGGCACCGCCGACACGGTCAAGGCCTGCGACGACCTGTTCCGGGCGATGGGCCGGAACGTGTTCCACGTGGGCCCGCTCGGACAGGGCCTGGCCATGAAGCTCGTCAACAACATGCTGGTGCAGGTCAACACCGTGGCGGTCGCCGAGGCGCTGGTGCTGGGGGTCAAGGCGGGGCTGGATCCGCAGACGATGTACCAGGTGGTCCGCGCCAGCACCGGCACCAGCTTCGCGTTCGAGACGCGGGTGCCGCGCATCCTCCGGCGCGACTTCGCGCCGGGCGGCACTGTCGACATCTCGTTCAAGGACCAGGAGCTGGAGACCCAGTTCGCCAAGCAGCTCGGCGTGCCGGTGCTGCTGGCCAACGTGAGCCAGCAGATCTACCAGATGGCGCGCGCGGCCGGGCTCAACAAGGAGGACGGCTCGGCGATCGTCAAGGTGCTCGAGCGGCTGGCCGGCGTGACGGTGAAGGGCGGAGCGTGACCGCGTGGCGACCTACCTGCTGATCCACGGGGCGTATCAGGGCGGCTGGATCTGGAGGC
>JBKOZA010000573.1:0-6138 GCA_046725675.1 Candidatus Methylomirabilota bacterium | reverse complement strand
AGGCCACCCGGCTCGTGCTGCGACTCACCGGGGCCAGGCCCATCGGGCGCGAGGCGGAGCCCGAGCTGGCGCGGGCTGTCGAGAACCTCAGTCTCGCTGCCGGGCTGCCGCCACCGAAGACTTACGTGATCGAATCCCGCGACGCGAACGCCTTCGCCGTCGGTCTCGATCCCGCGCGTTCGGCGGTTGTCGTCACCCGAGGTCTCCTGCAGCTCCTGGATCGCCGCGGGCTTCAGGGCGTCATCGCCCACGAGCTGTCTCACGTCGGCAATCAGGACACCCGACTCAACACCCTGCTCGCCGGGGTCCTGGCCGTCCTGCGCCTGCCGCTTACCATCCTGAGGATGGGCCGGGCGTTCCGGAATCCGCTCGTGCTGAAACTGTGCCTGATCCTGAGCGGGTTCATGGCTCTGGTGGCCGTCGTGGCAGTGGTCGCGGTCGTCGGCGAGGTCGCTATCGCCGTCTGGTACTTCCCGGACGAGGTTCGCGAGTTCCTGGCCATGGCCGGACAGCAGAACGTCCTGCTGATCGTCTTCGTGGCGGCGATGATCTTCTACGGCCCTCTCGTCATGGGTTCGCCGTTCTACGTCCTGTTCGGGGGGCACCTCTGCGCCCGACGCGTCGGCGGCGCACTGTCCCAACGGCGCGAGTTCCTTGCCGACGCCGATGCCGTGCTGCTGACCCGGGATCCAGAAGGCCTCGCGCTCGCCCTCGTGCAGGTCGGGGCCGCGAGCGGTGCTCCCATGAACCTGTCGAGGGCGACCGCCCACCTCTTCTTCGTGGAGCCGCTGGCCCCGGAGACGGGCTGGTGGGACCGGGGGGCGATGACGCATCCCTCGATCGAGGCGCGGGTCACGGCGCTGGGGCAGATGGGCAGCGGGATCTCGCCGGATGCGGTCGCGAAGGCCCGCGAGGCCGGCGAACGTTTCCGAGCGCAACGCGGGGAGGCGACATGCTCAAGCGGGCGGTGATGCTCAGTGCTACGTTGGCCGTGGTGGCGGCGGCGCTCGTCGTCAATCTCACGATCCTCGACGTGATCTCTCCCAGCGCGCTGCGGGAGACGCTGGGCAAGACGCTGTCCGTGATCGCCGTCACCACCGTCGCCGTGGTGCTGGTCCTCGTGATCGTGAAGACGAGCAGCAAACCCTGAGAAGAAGAGGAGGTCCTTCCTTCGTTCACGGCATCAACGAGCAGAGGCGTGTGGTGGTCGCGCTGCAAAGGAGTGAAGTCGGCCATGAAATTCATGCTGTTCGTCCTGCCCACCGTGCCTGGCACCCTCGACGACCGGAAGCGGCTGCGCCCGATCGGGCGCAACAACGAACGCTACCAGCAGATGCTGGACGAGATCCGCAAGCTGGCCGTCTTCGCCGACGACGCCGGGTTCGACGTGTTCGCCACCACCGAGCATCACTTTCACTCCGAGGGGTACGAGACCTCGGTGGCTCCGCTCCTGCTGTACGCGGATCTGGCCGCCCGCACGAAGCGGATCAAGTTCTCGCCCCTCGGGCTGGTCCTGCCCTCCTGGGATCCGATCCGCGCCGCCGAGGAGCTGGCGGTGCTCGATCACCTGACCAAGGGGCGGGTCTACGCCGGCTTCGCTCGCGGCTACCAGGATCGCTGGGTCAATGTGCTCGGCCAGCAGTATCACGTGACGGGCGCGCCGATGGACGGCTCCTCCCTCGACAACCACAACCGCAAGGTCTACGAAGAGGCGGTCAAGGTCATCAAGAAAGCGTGGACCGAGGAGTCCTGGGACTACGACGGGGAGTACTACAAGGTGCCGTTTCCGTACAAGGAGGGGATCCGGCGGTGGCCGGTCGCGGACTGGACCCGGCAGTACGGCGCCCCCGGCGAGATCGACGACGAGGGCGTCATCCGCAAGATCTCGGTCGTGCCCAGGCCGTACCAGGATCCGCACCCTCCCATGTTTCAGCCCTTCTCGGTGAGCGAGACGACGATCCGCTACACCGCGCAGTCGGGCATCGTCCCCTGGATCCTCGTCGCGCATCCACCCGACTTCCAGCGCCTGTGCAAGGTCTACCAGGAGGTGGCGGCGACGGCCGGGCGAAATCTCCGTCTCGGCGAGAGCGTCGGCGCCTTCCGGGCGGTGCACTTCGGGAAGACCGAGGCCGAGGCCGTCGCCCTACTGCGAGACACCAACTACGCCGGCTTCCAGAACTACTTCGGCGGCTTCGGCTTCTGGGAGGCGTTCCGCACGCCCGAGGACGCTGCCAGGTACCCGCTGAACCCCTACACGCCGCTGCCGCCGTCGGAGTGGACGGTCGACCGCATGCGCAAGGTGAAGTACGGGCTGGCCGGAACGGTGGACCAGGTCAAGGCCGAGCTGGCGTCGCTGCGCACGATCGGAGGCGGCGGCGATCTGGAGTGGTTCGGCTGGTTCTTCGATCAGGGCTTCATGCCCTGGGACGAGGAGATGCGCCAGATCGAGCTGTTCGCCAAGCACGTCATCCCGGAGTTCAGGTAGGTCGGCTCCGTCGCGCTGCGGGGGGCTGCCTCCGATGGCTGGAGGCGCCCCGTCACCTGCTCGGCGCGACGTGATAGACACTGTCGGCATGGGCAAGCCGGAGAGGGTCCTCCTGGAGGTCGGGGGTCGCGAAGTCGAGATCACCAACCCCACGAAGACGTTCTTCCCGCGGGCGGGCCACACCAAGCTCGACCTGGCGCGGTATTACGCGGCGGTGGCCGAGGGCGCGCTGCGGGGCATCGCCGGCCGGCCGATCGTGCTGAAGCGCTACGTGGATGGCGCCGAGGGTGAGCCGTTCTTCCAGAAGCGCGCGCCCGAGGCGCGGCCCGGATGGGTCGAGACGGTGGAGCTGCGCTTTCCCTCGGGCCGGACGGCGCGCGAGGTCGTGGTGCGCGACGCCGCCCAGCTCCTGTGGATCGTGAACCTCGGCTGCATCGACCTGAATCCGCACCCGGTGCGCGCCGACGACCTCGAGCATCCCGACGAGCTGCGAGTCGATCTCGACCCCGGCCCCGGCGTGGGCTGGGACGACGTGCGGCGCGTGACGCTGCTGGTGCGCGACGTGCTCGCCGAGCACGGGCTGCGCGGCTGGCCCAAGACCTCGGGCTCGCGCGGCATGCACGTCAACGTGCGCATCCATCGGCGCTGGAGCTTCGACCAGGTCCGGCGCGCGGCCCTGGCGCTGGCGCGCGAGGTCGAGCGCCGCGCGCCCGCCCTCGCGAGCAGCAAGTGGTGGAAGGAGGAGCGGCACGGCGTCTTCCTCGACTACAACCAGAACGCCAAGGACCGGACGGTGGCGTCGGCCTGGTCCGTGCGGCCCACGCCCGACGCGCGCGTCTCGATGCCGCTCGAGTGGGACGAGGTGGCCGGCTGCGATCCCGCTGCGTTCACGCTGGCCACCGCGACGGCTCGGCTCGCGGACCGGGGCGACGCCGCCGCCGGCATCGACGAGGCAGCGGGCTCGCTCGACCAGCTCCTCGCGCTGTCCGCGTCCCAGGAGGCCGCCGGCCTCGGCGACGCGCCCTGGCCGCCGCACTACCGCAAGCAGCACGACGAGCCGCCGCGCGTCGCCCCGTCACGACGCAAGGTCGCGAACGCCGGCACCGAGCGCGGCAGCCGGCGCCAGGCCGCCCGGGCGCTCGTCACCGTCGCCAAGGCCGCGCGCAAGGAGGAGGCGCTCGCCGGCCTCGAACGCTGGAAGGCCCGGCACCCGGCCGCGGCGGCGCGGCTGCAAATGGACGACGTGCTCGTCGACTCGATGCGCGGCCGCTCGACGACCTGGACGCGCGTCCGGATCAACCTGCGTCACGTTCCGGAGGGGGAGCGGCCCCCCGCCGAGCCACCCGAGCCCGACTACGATCCCTGGCTCGCCTCGGGGCGCTCGCGCCCCGGCCCGCGCGCGCCGAAGACCCGCTCGAGCTCGTAGGCTGGTGTGACCTCGAGCTGATCGTAGCGGCACTCTTCCGGGCGCTTGTCGGGCCGCCAGCGAAGGAACTGCGCGGCGTGCCGGAAGCGCGACCCCTGCATGTGATCGTAGGCGACCTCGCAGACGCGCTCGGGCCGTAGCGGCTCCCAGCTCAGATCCTTGCCGCGGTTCCACCGACTCGTCGCGCCGGGAAGCCGTTGCCCCGTCGCGCTCGCGTCCTCCTGCGCCTCGGCCCAGTCGCTCCACGGGTGGCCGGCCAGCGCGTTCACGCGGAGCGGCGCCAGCTCGGCGACGAGCTGCTGGCGCACGGTGTTGGTGAAGGCGGCGGCGACTCCGACGTGGTGCAGCGTGTCATCGTCGTCGTACAGACCGAGCAGCAGCGAGCCGACCATGGTGCCGGGGCCCTTCTTGTGCCAGCGGAAGCCGGCCACCACGCAATCGGCGGTGCGCGCGTGCTTCACCTTGATCATCGTGCGCTCACCGGCCCGGTAAGGCGCGTCGAGCCGCTTGGCCATGACGCCGTCGAGCCCGGCGCCCTCGAAGCGCTGGAACCAGTCCTCGGCGAGCGCCCGGTCGCGTGTGGCCGGCGAGAGGTGCACCGGCGGCGCCGCGCCGGCCAGGACCTGCTCGAGCCGCTCACGCCGCGCCGCCAGCGGCGCCTGGCGCAGGTCCTCGTCCCCCAGGGCGAGGAGGTCCCAGGCCACGAACGAGGCGGGCGACTCGATCGCCAGCAGCTTCACCCGCGACGCCGCCGGATGGATCCGCAGGAGCAACGCCTCGAAGTCGAGTCCCCCGGCCCCGACGATGACGATCTCGCCGTCGACCACGCAGCGCTCGGGCAGCGCGCTGGCCAGCGGGGCGACCAGCTCGGGGAAGTATCGATTCATGGGCTTCTCGTCACGGCTCTGCAGCAGGACCTCGCCGCCGTCACGAAACACCAGCGTCCGGAAGCCGTCCCACTTGGGCTCGAACTGCCATCCCTCGCCGCCGGGCAAGGCGTCGGCGGCGCTGGACAGCATGGGCGCGAGCGGCGGGGCGAACGGCAGCCGCATGGCTCGATCCTAGAGGAGTTCGGGCCGCCCGGCACCCCCGGTGTCACGGGGCCGGGGCGGACCGTCCCTCGTAGGCGTTCCTCAGTCCCGCGATGTCGATCTTCTTCATCTTCAGCATCGCCGACATGACGCGCCTGGACTTCTCGGGGTCCTTGTCGTGCAGCATCTCGATCAGGACGGTGGGAACGACCTGCCACGAGACGCCGAATCGGTCCTTGAGCCATCCGCACTGCACTTGCCGGCCGCCGGCCGACAGCTTCTCCCAGAAGTGGTCGACCTCGTCCTGGGTCTCGCAGTTGACGACGAAGGAGATCGCCTCCGTGAACTTGAACAGCGGCCCGCCGTTGAGCGCCGTGAACTCTTGCCCCTCGAGTACGAAGGCGACCGTCATGACGGATCCCTTCGGTCGGCCGGCGGCCTTGGCTCCCTCGTCGTCGTAGCGGGCTGTGCTGCCGATCCTCGAATTCTTGAAGATCGAGACGTAGAACTTGGCGGCTTCCTCGGCGTCGCTGTCGAACCAGAGGAACGGCGTGATGCGCTGGATCAGTTTGGACATCGGTGCCTCCCTGACGAAGCTGTGGTCCGTAACAGTTAGTCGAGCGGGCATTCCCCGAATCGACAACCGGTACGGCAACATCGGCCTCACGTCGCCTCGCTCATCTGCAGCCAGTACGTCATACCCATGTCGCGGCGCATCGTCGTGGCGGTGAAGAGGTGCGTCCAAGCAGGTGCAGCGCGTGGGCCGCGAACCCGCCCAAGCCGGCGCGCTCTCGACCGCACGGTCGGCCAGAGTGGTCGAGCCGGTCGAACAGAAGGGAGCGCGGAAAGACCGCATCTCGAACGCCTGTCGTCATCACGAAACGCTGCCCGGCACAGGAGGCGGCGTCAAGATGGGACCGGGCGCTCCGGACGGAACGTCCGGGCACGCTGCCCGAATCGGGCGCCCTGCGCGGCGCGCCAAACGGACACGCGGCGCAACAGGCTGCCAGACAAGCCTCCCTGACAGGGCACCGATTGGCACGCCCCGTGGAAATGTGCGACGGCCGTCCGACGGCTTGGCGAGGTGCCCTATGTCACTCAGGGTCCTACGAACTGGCGTCGCCATCTGGGGACCAGCGATCGTCGGCGCCGTGCTGGTCGTGCTGACCGGCATTGGATACACGCTCAGTCGCGCG
>JBKOZA010000572.1:0-5297 GCA_046725675.1 Candidatus Methylomirabilota bacterium | reverse complement strand
GCGCAGGGCATCGTCACCGCCCGCGGTGGGCGGAC
The DNA here is from genome assembly GCA_046725675.1 of Candidatus Methylomirabilota bacterium. Lineage (GTDB taxonomy): Bacteria > Methylomirabilota > Methylomirabilia > Rokubacteriales > CSP1-6 > AR5. The sequence goes on along the minus strand of JBKOZA010000572.1, from coordinate 5,262 downwards.
CTCGCACGCGGCCGTGGTGGCGGTCGGCATGGGCAAGCCGTGCGTCGTCGGCGCCGACGGGATCGTGATCAACGAGGAGCGGCGCACGTTCGAGGCCGGCGGCCGCACCGTCCGCGAGGGCGACATCGTGTCGGTGGACGGGACCACCGGCGAGGTCCTGCTGGACGGCATCAAGACGGTGGAGCCGGGCCTGCACGACGCCTTCCGGGAGCTGCTGTCGTGGGCCGACCGCTATCGCACCCTGGGCGTGCGCGCCAACGCCGACACGCCCGAGGACGCCCGCAAGGCGCGCGAGTTCGGCGCCGAGGGCATCGGGCTCGTGCGCACCGAGCACATGTTCTTCGCGGCCGATCGCATCCCGATCGTGCGCGAGATGATCATGGCGCCCGACCACGTCAGCCGGCGAGCCGCCGTGCAGCGGCTCCTGCCGTTTCAGCGGGACGACTTCCTCGGCATCTTCCGCGCGATGGACGGGCTGCCGGTGACGATCCGGCTGCTCGATCCACCCCTGCACGAGTTCCTCGCCAATCCCCGGGAGTACCGGGAGATGCTCGAGGAGCACGCGCGCCTGGACGCCCTCAACATGAATCCCGCGCGCAAGGCGGCGCTGGAGGAGAAGCTCGCCAAGATCGACTCTCTGCGGGAGGCAAATCCCATGCTGGGCCACCGGGGCTGCCGCCTCGGCATCACGTCCCCGGAGATCTACGCCATGCAGGTGCGGGCCATCATGGAGGCCGCCTGCACGGCCGCCGAGCAGGGGGTGAGCGTCGAGCCCGAGATCATGATCCCGCTCACCGGGACCGTGGGCGAGATGAAGCTGACCTACGAGAACACCAAGAAGGTGGCCGACGCCGTGCTGGTCGAGATGGCGGCGCCGGTGAAGTACACGGTCGGCACGATGATCGAGGTGCCACGGGCGGCGCTCATCGCCGACAAGATCGCCCACGACGCCGAGTTCTTCTCGTTCGGGACCAATGACCTCACGCAGATGACGTTCGGGTACAGCCGCGACGACGTCGCCAAGTTCCTGCCCGACTATCTGCAGAAGGGCCTGCTCCAGCACGATCCGTTCTCGGTGCTGGATCAGGAGGGGGTGGGCGAGCTGATCAAGATCGGCATCGAGCGGGGCCGCCGCACGCGGTCCGACCTCAAGATCGGCATCTGCGGCGAGCACGGCGGCGAGCCGTCGTCGGTCGAGTTCTGTCACAAGGTGGGCATGACCTACGTGTCGTGCTCCCCGTTCATGATCCCGATCGCGCGCCTGAGCGCCGCCCAGGCCCGCATCCGCGCCCGGGAAGCGTCGGCCGAGGGAGCAGGAGCGCCCAGTGCCTAGCATGAGGGTGACTCAGGAGGAAGGGTCGTGAAACTGCCAGGGGCGAGAGTCGTGCTCGAGTGCTTGAAGCGTGAGGGTGTGGACATCGTCTTCGGCCTCCCGGGCGGCGCTGTGCTGCCGATTTACGATGCGCTCTACGACTTCGAGGGACTGCGTCACATCCTCGTCCGGCAAGAGGCGGCCGCCGGGCACGCGGCCGAGGGGTACGCGCGGGCGACCGGCAAGGTCGGGGTCTGCCTCGTGACCTCCGGGCCGGCCTGCACGAATCTCGTGACCGCGCTGCAGGACGCGTTGATGGACTCGATCCCCATCGTGGCGTTCACCGGGCAGGTCCCCACGCACCTGATCGGCAACGACGCCTTCCAGGAGGCCGATAACGTCGGCATCACGCGCTCGGCCACCAAGCACAACTTCCTGGTGAAGGACGGCAAGGACCTGGGGCCGATCATCCGCGAGGCCTTCCACATCGCCGCCACCGGGCGGCCGGGGCCGGTCCACGTCGACCTGCCCAAGGACATCCTCGTGAAGGAGACGGAGCTCGTCTGGCCCGAGCGGGTCACGATGCGCTCCTACAATCCCAACTACGACGGTCATCCGGGGCAGATCAAGCGGGCGGCCCGGGCCATCGTGCGGGCCAGGAAGCCCGTGCTGTACGTCGGAGGCGGCGTGATCTCGGCCGACGCGAACGCCGAGCTCCGCGAGCTGGCCGAGCTCACGCAGGTTCCCGTCACCACCACGCTGATGGGCCTGGGGGCGTTTCCGTCCGAGCATCCGCTCAGCCTGGAGATGCTCGGGATGCACGGCACGTACTACGCCAACATGGCCGTGCACCACTCCGACGTGCTGGTGGCGGTGGGGGCGCGGTTCGACGACCGGGTGACGGGGCGCGTGGACGCCTTTGCTCCCCACGCGGAGATCATCCACGTCGACATCGACCCGTCCTCGATCTCCAAGAACATCAAGGTCGACGTGCCGATCGTCGGCGACTGCCGGCGCGTGCTGCGCGCCCTGATCGAGGCGGTCCGGCAGGAGAAGGACGATGGCGCCTCCCGCGAGGCCCGGGCGGCCTGGCGGGCCCAGATCGCCGAGTGGAGGACGAGCCAGCCGCTGCGCTACGAGTGGAGCGACGACGTCATCAAGCCCCAGTACGTGATCCAGGAGATCTCCAACCTCACGCGGGGCGAGGCGATGATCGTCACCGGGGTCGGTCAGCACCAGATGTGGGCCGCCCAGTACTACAAGTTCACGCACCCGCGGGCGTGGTTCACCTCCGGCGGCCTCGGCACCATGGGCTACGGGCTGCCGACGGCCATGGGCGTGCAGGTCGCCCACCCCGGCCGCCTGGTCATCAACATCGACGGGGACGGCTCGTTCCAGATGAACAGTCAGGAGCTGGCCACCTGCTTCACCGAGCACCTCCCGGTGAAGACCGTCATCATCAACAACAGCGGCCACGGCATGGTGCGGCAGTGGCAGCGCATCATCTACAAGGAGCGGTACTGCGCGATCGACCTGCCCGGCGTGCCCGACTGGGTGCGACTGGCCGAGGCCTACGGCTGCGTCGGCTTGCGGGTGACGAAGCCGAGCGAGGTGGTGCCGGCCATCGAGAAGATGCTCAGCACCCCGGCCCCGGTGGTGCTCGACGTGGTCGTCGACAAGGACGAGTGCGTGTTCCCGATGGTGCCGGCCGGCGGCGCCAACACCGACATGATCCTGGCCCCGCCCTCTCGCGAGGTCCGCGACAAGGCGGCGAAGTCCCAGACGGGCTTCTAGATGACCGCCAACGGCGGGGAGCCGCGCAAGCACACGATCTCGGTCCTGGTCGAGAACAAGTTCGGCGTGCTCTCGCGGGTGGCCGGGCTGTTCTCGGCTCGCGGGTACAACATCGAGAGCCTCTCGGTCGGGGAAACACTCGACCCCAGCGTGTCGCGCATGACGATCGTCGTCACCGGCGACGAGTTCATCATCGAGCAGGTGATGAAGCAGCTGCACAAGCTCATCGACGTCATCAAGGTCAACGACGTCACCGACGAGAGCCACGTGGAGCGGGAGCTGGTGCTGATCCGCGTCAACGCCGAGCCCCAGCACCGGGCGGAGGTGATGCGCACCGCCGACATCTTCCGGGCGCGCGTCGTCGACGTCACGCCGGTGTCCTTCGTGCTGGAGGCCACGGGCGACGAGGGCAAGATCGAGGCGCTGCTCGAGCTGCTGCGCCCGATCGGCATCCAGGAAGTCGTGCGGACCGGCAAGGTGGCCATCACCCGTGGGCCGAAGACACGCGTGAAGCGGGCGCCCACGACGCGGCCCCGCGTGTCGGAGGACCCCCGCGTCGTCGGCTTCGCGGACTGACAACTCCCAAGGAAAGGACCACAACCAGCATGCCGGCCAAGATCTACTACGACCAGGACGCCGACCTCGGCCTCCTCAAGGGCAAGAAGATCGCGATCATGGGCTACGGCAGCCAGGGCCACGCCCACGCGCTGAACCTCCGCGACTCCGGGCAGGACGTCGTGGTCGGCCTCTACAAGGGCGGCAAGTCGTGGGCGGCCGCCGAGAAGGACGGTCTCAAGGTGGCCCCGGTCGCCGACGCCGCCAAGATGGGCGACGTCGTGATGATCCTGCTGCCCGACCAGACGCAGCGCCAGGTGTTCGACGAGTCCATCCGCGGCGGCCTCGGCAAGGGCAAGATGCTGATGTTCGCCCACGGGTTCAACATCCACTTCAACCAGGTGGTGCCGCCGCCCGACGTCGACGTCACGATGATCGCGCCCAAGGCGCCCGGCCACGTGATGCGCGACCTGTTCACGCAGGGACCCGGGGTGCCGGCGCTGGTCGCCGTCCAGCAGGACGTCACCGGCAAGGCGAAGGACCTGGCGCTGGCCTACGGCAAGGGCGTGGGCTGCACGCGGGCGGGCGTGATCGAGACGACGTTCAAGGAAGAGACCGAGACCGACCTGTTCGGCGAGCAGACCACGCTGTGCGGGGGGATCTCGCACCTCATCAAGGCCGCGTTCGAGACGCTCGTCGAGGCCGGGTATCAGCCCGAGGTGGCGTACTTCGAGTGCATGCACGAGATGAAGCTGATCGTCGACCTGTTCTACCAGGGCGGGCTGGCCTACATGCGCTACTCGGTGTCCGATACCGCCGAGTACGGCGACTACACGCGGGGACCCCGCGTGGTGAGCGACGCGACCAAGGCCGAGATGAAAAACATCCTGGCCGAGATCCAGTCGGGCGCGTTCGCCCGCGACTGGGTGCTGGAGAACCAGGCCAACCGGGCATCGTTCCTCGCCATGCGCAAGCGCGACGCCGACCATCCGATCGAGGACGTCGGCAAGCGCCTGCGCGCGATGATGTCCTGGATCCAGCCTCCGCGGATCCGGTGAGCCGCCACGTGATCGAGGAGCGCCCGGCCTGGCCGGGGCGCGACGAGCGCGGGGGGGGCGGGAGGCGATGTCCTGGCCAGCCCGTCGTTGAATCCGGCATCTGAGCCGCCCGCGATCGGCCGCACCGCCGAGCCCGTCCCCCAAATGGCGATGCCGTCCTCGGCCACCGTCCCGCGGATCGCGCCCTCGTAGTTCGACACCCCGCTGTCGTTCCAGTTCGTCCTGGCCGTTCCCTGGCAGGTGTGGCGCTACTGGATCCTGCCACGGGGCCAGCGCCGCCGGGACAAGGAGTGAGGTGCGGCGGGCACGCCGTTCGCGTCACGACGGCCGCGACCGCGCGCAAGGCACGCTCGGCGACCTCGTCGGAGATCATCATCGGCGTGGCCATGGCGCTGCTGATCCTCGTCGCCTGCGTCGTCGTCCTCGTCAGAAGGCGCCGCCGTCCGCCGGGAACATCGACTCGAACTCGCGCAGGAAGCTGACGAGCTCGTCGCCGAGAGGCGTCACGCGCTGACGCCAATGCGCCCGCCCCGCGTCTACCGG
>JBKOZA010000571.1:0-3118 GCA_046725675.1 Candidatus Methylomirabilota bacterium | reverse complement strand
CTGGTCGTCGGACTGCCCGCTCCGACCGACACTCGTGAGTTCGTCACCCTCGAGCTGGGGACCGACGAGGGCCTCGTCGGCCTCGGCCTCACGTTCTTCGGCGGCGCGCTCACCCCCGCGCTCAAGGCCGCCGTCGACGGGCTGGCCGCCCTCGTCGTCGGCGAGGATCCCACCCAGACCGAGGCGATCACCGCCCGGTGCCGCCGCGCGGCCGGCAGCTCCGGCCCCGGTGGCATCTTCACGCTGGCGCTCTCGGCGCTGGACATCGCGTGCTGGGACCTCAAGGGCAAGGCGCTCGGCCGCTCCGTCTGCTCGCTGCTGGGCGGCCTGCGCGACCGCGTGCCCACGTACGCCAGCGGCGCCCTCATGCGCCCGCACCCGATCGACTACCTGGCCAAGGCCGGCCCCCGCCTGCGCGACATGGGGTTCCGGCAGATGAAGATGCAGTGCGGCAGCGAGCCGACGATGGGCGCCTCCATCGAGCGCGTGCGGGTCATGCGGGAGGCGATCGGCCCCGACGTCGACCTCATGTGCGACATCAACCAGCTCTGGAGCGTGAACCAGGCGATCGAGATCGGCCGGCGCGTCGAGCCCTACCAGCTCTTCTGGCTGGAGGACCCGACCACGCACGACGACTATCCCGGGCTGGCGCGCATCGCCGACGCGCTGGCGACGCCGATCGCCGCCGGCGAGTATCACTACGGCATCGCTCCGTTCCGGCACCTGCTCGAGCACCGCTCGATCGACATCGTGATGATCGACCTGCTCCGGGTGGGCGGCATCACGCAGTGGATGAAGGTGGCCGGCATGGCGGAGGCATTCAACCTGCCGGTGGTGAGCCATCTCGTGCCCGAGCTGCACGTGCATCTGATCGCGGCGATCCCCAACGGCCTCACGGTGGAGTACATGCCGTGGACGCTGCGGCTGTACGAGGAGACGCCGGTGCTGGAGAAGGGACAGCTCGTGGTGCCGGCCAAGCCCGGCCTCGGCCTGGCATTCGACGCGGCCGCGCTGAAGCGTTACCAGATCGCCTGAACCCAGGAGGACCCGTGGCACTGGATCCGCGCCTCTTCAGTTCGCTTCAATGGCGACTCGTGGGACCGCACCGTGGCGGCCGGGTGGTGGCCGTCGCCGGCCACCCCACCGAGCCGATGACGTTCTACTTCGGCGCCTGCGCGGGCGGCGTGTGGAAGACCACCGACGGCGGCACCTACTGGGAGAACGTGTCCGACGGCTTCTTCGAGACCGCAGCGGTCGGCGCCCTGGCGGTGGCGCCGTCCGACCCGAACGTCGTCTACGCGGGCACCGGCGAGGCGTGCATCCGGGGCAACGTCTCGCACGGCGACGGCGTGTACCGCTCGACCGATGGCGGTCGCACCTGGGCGAATCGCGGGCTGGGTGACACGCGCCACGTCGGACGCGTGCGCGTGCACCCGCACGATCCCGACCTCGTGTACGTCGCCGCCCTCGGTCACGCCTGGGGCCCGAACCGGCAGCGCGGGGTCTTCCGCTCGCGCGACGGCGGCGCGAGCTGGGACCACGTCCTGTTCAAGAGCGAGCGAGCGGGCGCCGTCGACCTCTCGATGGATCCCGACAACCCCCGCGTGCTCTACGCGGCGGTCTGGCAGGCCCAGCGCACCCCGTGGAGCATGAGCAGCGGCGGTCCCGAGTCGTCGCTGTGGAAGTCCACCGACGGCGGCGACACGTGGACCGACATCACCCGCGCCCCCGGGCTGCCGCGCGGCGTGCTGGGTCGGATCGGCGTGGCGGTGTCACCGGCCGACGGCCGGCGCGTCTACGCGGTGGTGGAGGCCGACGACGGCGCACTGTTCCGCTCCGACGACGGCGGCGCCACCTGGCAGCGCGGCAGCCAGGAAGCCGGGCTGCGCGGCCGGCCCTGGTACTACATGCACGTCTTCGCCGACCCCCGAGACGTCGACACGGTCTGGGTGGCCGACTACTCGCTGTGGAAGTCCATCGACGGCGGCAAGACGTTCGGCGAGGTAGCCACCCCGCACGGCGACAACCACGATCTGTGGATCGACCCGGCGAACCCGCGGCGGATGATCGAGGGCAACGACGGCGGCGCCTGCGTGAGCTTCAACGGCGGGCAGTCGTGGTCGTCCATCTACAACCAGCCGACCGCGCAGTTCTACCACGTGTGCGCGGACGACCAGCGGCCGTACCGGATCTACGGCTCGCAGCAGGACAACTGGGCGATCAGCCTGCCGAGCCAGTCGCACCGCGGCGCGATCACCACGATCGACCAGATCCAGCCGGGCGGCGGCGAGAGCGGCTACATCGCGGTGAAGCCGGGCGATCCGAACGTCGTCGTGGGCGGCTCCATCGGCACCGGCCCCGGCATGGGCCGGCTCGTCCACTACGATCACCGCAGCGGGCAGGAGCGCATCATCAGCGTGTGGCCGGAGGCCTACGGCATGGGCAACCCGCCCGCCGACCACCGCTACCGTTTCCAGTGGACGTTCCCGGTGTTCTACTCGCGCTGGGAGCCGCGCGAGCTGTGGATCGCCGGCAACCGTATCTTCCGCTCGGTGGACGAGGGGCACTCGTGGGAGATCGTGAGCGAGGACCTCACGAGGAACGACGCCACCAGACTGGGGCTCTCCGGCGGTCCCATCACGCGCGACAACACGGGGGCCGAGATCTACTGCACGATCTTCGCGCTCGCCGAGTCCGCCCACGAGCGCGACGTGCTGTGGGCCGGCACCGACGACGGCCTCGTCCACCTCTCGCGCGACCGCGGCAAGACGTGGCAGCGGGTGACGCCGCCCGAGCTGCCCGAATGGTCGCTCGTCAGCGTCATCGAGCCGTCCCCCCACGACGCCGCCACCTGCTACGTGGCGGCCACCGCCTACAAGCTCGACGACACGCGGCCCTATCTGTTCAAGACGAGCGACTACGGCAGCACGTGGACGCGCATCACCGGCGGGCTGCCGGACAGCGAGTTCACGCGAGTCGTCCGCGAGGACCCGCACCGGCGAGGGTTGCTCTATGCGGGCACCGAGACGGGCGTGTGGGTCTCGCTCGACGACGGCGGCGCCTGGCAGCGGCTGCGCGGCAACCTGCCGGTGGCGCCGATCCACGACCTCATCGTGAA
>JBKOZA010000570.1:0-7452 GCA_046725675.1 Candidatus Methylomirabilota bacterium | reverse complement strand
GCCACGGCCCGCCTCGTGCGGCGTGGGCTCGAGAGCGGCTGCGATCGCGTGCTCGTGGACACCTCGGGCCTGGTCGAGGGGCCCTTCGGTCTCGCGCTCAAGCGGCAGAAGATCGACCGGGTCGCTCCGGACGTGCTCCTCGTGCTGCAGCGAGCCGACGAATGCGAGCCGATCCTGCGCCTCTACGCGAACCGACCGCGGTTGCGGATCGTCCGCCTGGCGGTCGCGGCGACGGCGCGCCGCTCGGCCGCGGCGCGCCGTCTCGCCCGACACCGCGCGCTGCGGGCGCACCTCGCGGGCGCCGTCCCGGTCACGCTGGACCTCACCCGCGTCCCGGCCCGAGCGGCGCCGGCCATGCGAGGACTGACGGTGGTGGAGGTGGAGGGTGCGCTGGTCGGGCTCGACGACGCCCACGGACGTACACTCGGGCTGGGCTGGGTCACCGCGCTCGACATGACGAAAGCGCGCCTGACCGTCGACACGCGCGTCGACGGGCGGGCGATCGCGGCGGTGGCGATCGGTCGGGAGTCGTACCGGGCGGCGTGAGGGGGCGTCGCCCCGTGCGCGTGGGCGCCCGGGGCGGCGCTGCGCGCGCTTACTTCGTCCCGCTACCGCTCGGGCTCGACGGCGTCCCGCTCGGGCTCGAGGTGGAGCCGCTTGGCGACGAGCTGGTGCTCGGTGGCGTGGTGGCGGACGGCGGCATGGGAGCGGTCGTGGACGGCGGCGACGCCGAGGGCGCCCGCTCGCCGGGCCGCTCGCCGACCCGGTCGGTGCGAGACTCACTGCAGGCGGTCAGCAAGCCGGCACCGAGCGCCAGCGCGCAGAGGCCAGTGAGCATCCTATTCATCAGGAGAGCCTCCTCTCGTGGGGTTGTCGACTGGTTGGGAGGCTGCAACGCACATGCCGCCGGTGGCGTCTTGACACCCTCCGGAGCAACTATTACGAAGGCGGAAGCCAAAGGAGATGCGATGAAGCTCGAGGCAAGCTACGAGGTACCGGCCCCGCGCGACAAGGTCTGGAGCGCGTTCCTGGATCCGAAACTGCTCAAGGAGGCGATCCCCGGCTGCGAAAAGCTCGAGGCGACCGGCCCCGACGAGTACAAGGCCACGATGAAGATCGGGGTCGGTGGCGTGAAGGGAACATTCGAGGGGAAGGTCAAGATCACCGACAAGAACCCGCCGGAGTCGTACCGCATGACCGTGGAGGGCTCCGGCGGCCCCGGCTTCATCCGCGGCGAGGCCGTCATCACGCTGACGGAAGCCGGCAGCGGAACGCGCGTGTCGTACACCGCCGACGTGCAGGTGGGCGGCCTGATCGCCTCGGTCGGCCAACGGCTACTCGGGGGCGTATCGAAGATGATGGCCGACAAGTTCTTCACCCGCATGGGCGAGCTGCTCCACGCCTGACGGCGCTCGGCGGATGGCGTCGCGCTACCTGGAGCCGCGGCTGGAGCGTGCCTCGCGCGCGGTGATGACGCGCTTGCAGCTGCGGCGCCTGCGCGCGCAGGTCGCCCACGCCGCGCGTCACAGCCCGTTCTATCGCCGCAAGCTGCGCGTCGCGCGCGTCGATCCGCACGCCCTCCGCACGCTCGAGGACCTGCATCGCCTGCCGTTCACGACGAAGGACGAGCTGAAGGACAACCAGGCCCGGCGGCCGCCGTGGGGCGACGTGCTCGCGGTGCCGCTCGCCGACGTGGTGCGCGTGCACCTGACGTCGGCGACCACCGGCCGTCCGCTGGCGTTTCTCGACACCGCGTCGGACTGGTACGGCTTCTATCACTCCTACGCGCGCTCGCTCCACGCCTTCGGCGTGCGCCGCACCGACATGGTCATGGCGGCGTTCTCCTACGGTCCCTGGATCGGCTACTGGAGCGGCTTTCACGCGGCGCAAGACCTCGGGGCGCTCGTGTATCCGGTCGGCGGACTGTCCACCGAGCAGCGCCTGGATGCGCTGCTCACGTATCCGATCACCGTGCTCGGCTGTACGCCATCCTACGCGCTGTTCCTGGCCGAGCAGGCGGCCAGGAAGGGCATCGACCTCGCCCGGGACACGAAGCTCCGGGTCACCTGGCACACCGGCGAACCGGGAGCGTCGATCCCCGCCACCCGGGCGAAGATCGAGGCCGCGTTCGGCGCGCGCGCCTACGACCTGCCCGGGCTCACCGAGATCGCGGCGTGGGGCTTCGAGTGCGACGCCCGCGCCGGCCTCACCCACGTGCACGAGGACTACGTGTACCCCGAGGTGCTCGACGACGAGGAGCGCCCGGTGAAGCCCGGCGAGCGCGGCGAGCTGGTGTTCACGAGCCTCTACCGGCGGGCGATGCCGCTGCTGCGTTATCGCACGCGGGACGTCGTGCAGCTCGCCGACCGGCGCTGTCCCTGCGGGCGCACGCTGGTGGCCTTCGAGGGCGGCGTGCTGGCGCGGTTGGACGACATGAAGAAGGTCCGCGGCATCATCGTCTATCCGCGACGCATCGAGGAGCTGGTGCGCCCGCATCGCGACGTGGACGAATTCCAGATCGTCTTCCGGCGCCGCGACGGCCTCGACGACGTCCTCCTGCGCATCGACCCCTCGCCCGCGCTCGCGCTCGCCGAGCGGACCGGCCTCGGCGAGACGCTCGCGAAGGACCTGCACGTCGGGCTCGGCATCCGCGTCAGCGTCGAAGTCGGTGAGCCCGGCTCATTGCCGCGCTGGGACCACAAGGCGCGCCGGGTCCTGGACGAGCGCACCGAGGTGCCATTCTGATGACACCCAGCCCCCAGGAGGCTCTGTGAAGGCGGCGTACTTCGAGGAGCACGGCGGGAGCGACAAGATCGTCTACGGCGATTATCGCGATCCGGTGGCTGGCGCCGGCGAGGCGGTCGTCCGCGTGAAGGCGTGCGCGCTGAATCAGGTCGACATGCTCCTGCTCGACGGGCGGTTTCCTCCGCCGGAGGGGCTGCCGCACGTCAACGGATGCGAGGTGGCGGGGACCGTGGAAACGGTGGGTGGCGGCGCCGGCGGGCTGGCGGCGGGGCAGCGCGTCGTCGTGTTTCCGGGGCTGTCGTGTGGGGCGTGTGAGTTCTGCCTCCGGGGCGAGCGCACGCTCTGCCTGAAGTACGGGTACGTCGGCGCTCACAAGGACGGCGGGTACGCGGAGCTGGTGCGGGTGCCGGCGGCCAACTGTGTGCCGCTGGCTGACGCGTTGGGGTTCGAGGCGGCGGCCGCGCTGCCGCTGGCCTTCCTGACCTCGTGGCACGCACTGCTGGTCAAGGCGGAGCTGCGGCCCGGTCAGACCGTGCTGGTCCACGCGGCGGGCAGCGGCGTGGGCAGCGCGGCGATCCAGATCGCGAGGCTGTGCGGCGCCCGGGTCATCACCACCGTGGGCAGCGACGACAAGCTCGAGTTCGCCCGTGCGCTCGGCGCCGAGCAGGTCGTCAACTACCGCCGGCAGGACTTCGTGGAGGCCGTGCGAGCGTGGACGAACAAGCGTGGCGTCGACGTCGTCGTCGAGCACATCGGCGGCGACACGTTCGAGCGCTCGACCTACGCCCTGACGCGGCTGGGTACGCTGATCTCCATCGGCAGCCACGACACTCACTGGGGCCGGCTGGACCTGCGCCACGTCTATTCGAAGAACCTCCGCGTCGTCGGCACCAACCTCGGCTCGATCCTGGAGCTGCGCACGCTGCTCGACCAGGTGGTGGCCGGCCGGCTGCGCCCCGTGATCGACCGGACGTTTCCGCTGAAGGACGCCGCCGCCGCCGTGCAGCACGTGCTCGACCGCCGCAACAAGGGAAAGGTGCTGCTGATCCCGTGACGCTGGCGCGGCTGCTCGAGCTGGCCGCGCTGCGCTGCCCCGACGCCGAGGCCGTCGTTGACGCCGGCCGGCGCCTGACCTACGCCGGGCTCCACGCGCGCGCCACCGCGCTCGGCCTGGGCTTCCGGCGTCTCGGTGTCGACCGCGGCGACCGCGTGCTGATCGCGCTGCGCAACCGCCTCGAGCACGTCCTCGCGTACTGGGCCCTGCAGACGATCGCCGCCGTCCCCACCCCCGTGAACTTCCGCCTCACCCCCGCCGAGATGCAGTACGTCCTCGACGACTCCGGCGCCCACCTGGCGTTGTTCGAGCCCGACACCGCCCCCGCCGTCCAATCCGCCGGCGAAGGCCGCGACGTCCGCCTGATCTCGGTCGCCTCCGATGCGGCGCCGGCGGGCTCGGTGCCGTTCGAGCACCTGCTCGACGAACGATCTCTCTCCGGGGAAGGGCCGTCCGGCCCGGCTCCGCGAGAGAGCGATCTGTCGTTGATCCTGTACACGTCCGGCACCACCGGACGCCCCAAGGGCGTCCCGCGAACGCATCGCAACCACGTGGCCGGCGCCCTCGCGCAGGCGCTGCAGTGTGGGTGGACGTGGGGCGAGCGGACGCTCGGGGTCATGCCGCTCTATCACACCATGGGCGTCCACGCGCTCACGGGCGCGGCGGCGGTCAATGGCTGCTTCGTGTGCCAGCCCGCGTGGAGCGCGGGCGTGGCGCTCCGTCTCATCCACGAGGCGAGGATCACCGCGCTCTATCTGATCCCCACGCTCTTCTACGACCTGGTGCGCGCGCCGGAGTTCTCCCGGGCGGCCGTCGAAACGGTCACGAAGCTCGCCTACGCCGGCGCCCCGATGCTGGCCTCGCTCACCGAGGCCTGCGTGAAGGCGTTCGAGCCGCAGGCCTTCGTCAACCACTACGGCTCGACCGAGATCTACACGTTCTCGGTCCGCTCCGACGTCCATCGCAAGCCTGGCTGCGCGGGCCGCCCTGGCCTGCACTCGGCGCTGCGCGTGGTGGTCGCCTCGCCCGAGCGTCGCGTCGGGCCCGACGAGGTCGTGCCGGCCGGCGAGAAGGGTGAGATCATCGCCAGCCTCGACTCCGAGGAGGCCTTTGCCGGCTACTGGCGCCGGCCCGACGCCGATGCCCGGTCATTGCGGGGGGGCTGGTACTTCACCGGCGACATGGGCTACGTGGACGCCGACGGCGAGCTGTACGTGGCCGGGCGCCTGGACGACATGATCATCAGCGGCGGTGAGAACATCCATCCGACCGAGGTGGAGGAGGTCCTGGCGCGTCACCCCGACGTGCGGGACGTGGCCGTGATCGGCGAGCCCGACGAGCGCTGGGGCCAGCGGGTGGTGGCCTTCGTCGTGCCCGCCGCGCCCGGCCTGACGGTCGAGGCGCTCGAGGCGCACTGCCGCGGCGGTCCGCTGGCGCCGTTCAAGCGGCCGCGCCGGGTCGTCTTCGTCGACGAGATCCCCAAGACCGCCTCCGGCAAGATCCTGCGACGGCGGCTGCGCGACGGTCAGTACTCGGAGAAGACGACATGAGCGAGTTCCTGCGCGTGGAGCGCCAGGGCGCGACCGCCACGCTGTGGATCGACCGCCAGGCCAAGATGAACACCATGACCGTCGCCATGCGGAATGAATTTCCCGAGATCTTCAGGGAGCTCGATCGTGATGACGGTGTCCGAGTGGTCGTTGTTCGAGGAGCCGGCGGCAAGGCCTTCAGCGCCGGCGGCGATGTTGGAGAGTTCCTCACCCTGGCGCCGGCCGACCTCGAGCTGTGGGGCGACACGCTCAGCGCGGCCGAGCGGTGTCGCAAGCCCGTCATCGCCGCCATCGACGGGTATACGATGGGGGCCGGTCTCGAGCTGGCGGTCGCGTGCGATTTCCGCATCGCCACCCGGCGCAGCGAGTTCGCGTTCCCCGAGGTACGGCTGGGGATGATCCCAGGCAGCGGCGGCACCCAGCGCGCGATGCGGCTCATCGGCATGACGCGGGCCAAGCTGTTCATGATGACGGGCCAGCGCATCCCGGCCGAGCGCGCCGAGGCGTGGGGACTGATCACGCAGGCCGTGGCCGACGACGGGCTCGACGCCGCCGTGGCCGCCCTGGCCGGCGAGCTGGCCGACAAGGCGCCACTGGCGCTGCGCACGCTGAAGATGGTGCTCAACCGCGGCGCCGACGCGCCGCTGGACACGGCGCTCGAGCTGGAGCGCAAGGCCTACGCGTGGCTGCGCTCGACGCACGACTACGAAGAGGGTGTCCGGTCGTTCCTCGACAAGCGTCCGCCGAGGTACCAGGGGAGATAGCATCGTGACGGATCAATCGTTCGGCCTCATCCTCGCCAATCGCGCGGTGGTGCTCGGCGCCGTCACGGCGCGCGACCTGCTCGACCTCGCCGTGCAGGCGGAACGTTCCGGCGTGTTCGACGCCGTCTGGGTCGGCGACAGCCTGCTAGCCAAGCCCCGCCTGGAGTCGGTCACGCTGCTGTCGGCGCTGGCCGGCGTCACCGAGCGCGTGCGACTGGCGGTCGGCTGCCTGGCGACGTTCGTGCACCGGCACCCCGTGCTGTTCGCTCAGCAGTGGGCGAGTCTCGATGTCCTCTCACGCGGTCGCGCGTGGTTGGCGGTGTGCCTGGGCGGTCCCGACAGCGCCAACGCCGCCCAGGCGGCCGAGCACGCGGTGATGGGGGTCGCCTCCGGCGAGCGGGTGGAGCGGCTGGAAGAGGGCATCCGCATTCTCCGCCTGCTGTTCGGGCAGACGAAGGTCAGCCACGCCGGGCGCTTCTATCGCTTCACCGAGGTCACCCTGGAGCCGCGGCCCGTGCAGAGCCCGGTCCCGATCTGGATCGCGTCCAATCCGACCGGTCTCACCTGGAAGGGCGGGGCCAGCGCGTCGGAGGTGGCCGTCGAGCGCGGCCTGCGCCGGGTCGCCCGCTTCGCCGACGGCTGGATGACGAACAAGCTGTCGCCGGCGGAGTTCGCGCAGCAGTTCGCGCGCGTGCGGGCGATGGCGCGCGATGAGGGACGGGACCCGGGGTCCGTCGGCAGCGCGCTCTACCACAACATCAACGTCAACGAGGACCGCGACGCGGCCCTGGCCGAGGCCAAGACGTTCCTCGACGCCTACTACACGTCGAAGTTCTCGCCGCAGTTCGTCGAACAGTGGACGGTCGCCGGTGGTCCCAAGGAGTGCGCCGACCAGCTAAGGGCCTACGCGGCGGCCGGCCTCGGCCACATGGCACTGCGGCTGGCCTCCTGGAACCAGCGGAGCCAGCTCGCGCGGTTCCTCGGCGAGGTGGTGCCGGCGCTCGGAGGTCGGTGATGCTGCGCGGCCTCGATCACCTCGTCATCGCCGTGCCCGATCTGGCCTCCGCGACGAAGACGTATCGCGACCTCGGCTTCAGCGTCGTGGCGGGCGGCCGTCATCCCGGTGTCGGCACCGAGAATGCGCTGATCGCCTTCCGGGATTCTGCCTATCTCGAGCTGATCGCGTTCCACGAGCCGCGCCCCGACCACCGCTGGTGGGCGCCGCTGCAGAGTGGCGGCGGCCTCGTCGACTTCTGCCTGCAGACCGACGACCTCGCGGCAGACGCCGGCGCGTTCCGTGGCGCCGGCGCTCACATGGGCGAGCCGGAGCGGCGCCACC
>JBKOZA010000569.1:0-10179 GCA_046725675.1 Candidatus Methylomirabilota bacterium | reverse complement strand
CGCGCCGGCGTATGGCGTGCTCATCGCCGTCCAGGCGGGGACGGCGATCCTCAGCTATCTTCCGGGCGCCCGCGTTGCGGACCGCGTCGGGCGCAAACCCTTCGTCGTGGCGACCTTCGTCGCCTTCGCGGCGTTCCCGGTGGCGGTGGTCCTCGCCCGCGACTTCGCGGGCCTGATCGCCGCCTTCGTGATCGGCGGCCTGCGGGAGATCGGAGAGCCGGCGCGGAAGGCCATGATCGTGGACCTTGTGCGGCCGTCGCTGCGCGGGCGCTCGATCGGCCTCTACTACCTCGTTCGCAGCGTGACGATCGCCCCGGCCGCCTTCGTCGGTGGCGTCCTCTGGAACGTCGCGCCGGCGCTGCCGTTCTGGATGGCGGGCGCCATCGGCCTGGTCGGCGTCGTCCTGTTCGCGGCGACCGTCGACGAGCGATACGCGAGCTGACTCCACGGGAGGAACCCTGCCGTCACCGCGTTCGGCGGTCCCGTGATGCCTCCGTGGACCAACCGCCCATCGGCTCCGCGTCGTGGCATTATGTACCAGGAGGTTCGAGAACGATGAGACGGCTCGTGATCGTGCTGGGGCTCGCGGGCGTGGTGGCCGGCACGGCATCGCCGACCGCAGCTGCCGAGTTGCAGCCGCTGATGCTGGGCTGGGAGCGGCTGTTCACCGTCGACTGGCAATCCGCCCAGTACCGCGGCAAGCCCGTCGTCGAGGGGTACGTGACGAACGTCTCGCCCTATCACACGACCAACATCAGGGTGCTGGTCGAGAGCCTTGATGCGGGAGGGCAGGTGACGGGCCAACAGGTCGCCTGGGTCCCGGGTGAGCTGCTCGGGGGCGCCCGGGTGTTCTTCCAGGTCCCGGCGGCGCCGGCTCCCGCCTATCGGGTACGGGTCTTCTCGTACGATCGTCTCGAAATGGACGGCAAGATCCGCTGAGCAGGGAAGATGTTTGCCCACGACCGGCATCCCGCTACCATTCGCCCGACGCTCGGGCGAGGCACAAGCCACGGTACCGGCGACGACAGGGTCGACGGCAAGCGGCGTGCACGCCCGCGGGGCGATGCATAGCGCGCGGCCGCTCGCCGGCTACGAGGTGCTGGTCGTCGAGGACGACGCCGACTCGCGCGAGGCCATCCGGCTGACGCTGGAGGCCTCCGGTGCGCGCGTGGCCACCGCGGCCAGCGCCAGCGAGGCACTGGCCGCGCTCGCCGCACGGCCTTGCGACGTCGTCGTCAGCGACCTGGCCATGCCGGAGCAGAGTGGCTTCTGGCTGATCGCGAAGATCCGCCAGCTCTTTCCGCGGCGGCACGTGCCCGTCATCGCCGTGACCGGCCATCCGTTCCCGGCCGACGGCGTCCGCCGGGCCGGCTTCGACGAGGTCATGCAGAAGCCGCCGGATCCCGACCGCCTGTGCGCCACCGTGGCTGCCCTCCTGTCGGCGCGCGATACCCCTGACGTCCCCCACGAGTGATCGGCGTCGCTCCGGCGACACCGAGCGTGCCACACTGACCGAACACATCGGCGCGGTGAGGGGAGACGGCCCATTGTGCCGACTTGCCTTTTTCGCCATCATGAGCGCTACGCGCTGCATTCCCGGGAGGCGGAGCTGATGAGCAAGATCGACGACGTGACCTCGCTGGAGTCGTCGACCCATCGAACCCCGCTCGAGGGCTCGTTGCTGGCGACCATGGCGGCCATGAGCACCGAGGCAAACGTCGAAACGCTGCTCGAGCGGCTCCTGACCGAGGCGCGGAGTTGCACGCGGGCCGAGGCCGGTACCGTGCTCCTGATCGACGGGGATCATTTGAAGTTCGCCGTGCTCCAGAACGATCTGCTGGCCGCGCGGTACGGCGCCCGCGAGCTGCGCCGCCGGGTGCAGACGCTGCCGCTGCCGCTGAGCGAGCCGAGCCTCGCCACCCACGTCGCCGTCACCGGCGCCACGCTGAACCTCGAGGACGCCTACGCGAGCCACATCGTGGGCCCCGTCTTCAACCGGGCCGTCGACGAGACCGACGAGTACCGGACCCGCTCCCTGCTGGCGCTGCCGCTGCAGACCGTGACCGGCGTCGTCCTGGGCGTCATGGAGCTCGCCAATGCCCGGCGGGACGACGGCGACGTCGTCGTGCCGTTCAGCCCCGAGAGCGAGCGCCTCGCCCGGGCGTACGCGTCGCTGGCGGCGGTGGCCGTCCACCGGGCGATCCTCGACGAGTCGACCTTCAAGGACACGCTGACCGACCTCTACAATCAGCGCTACCTCGGCCTGCGGGTCGAGGAGGAGGCCGGCCGATTCAAGCGCTTCGGCCACCCGGTGTCGGTGGTGTCCATGGACCTCGACAACTTCGAGCGAATCAACCGCAAGGCCGGCCAGCCCGGCGGCGACGCGACCCTGCGCGAGGTCGGCGTGCTCCTGCGCCGCAACTCGCGCAAGTTCACGGTCGTGGCCCGTGACCACGGCGACGACTTCACGGTCGTGCTGCCCAACACGCCCCGGGCCGGCGCGATCATTTACGCCGAGCGCATCAAGACGCTCGTGGAGCGCCACCCGTTCGAGCACGGCCCGGTCACCGCCAGCCTCGGCGTGGCGTCACTGCCGGACAGCGTGACGGTGCCCGAGCGGCTGCTGGGCGGCGCCTACCAGTCGGTCGCGGACGCCAAGCGGCGCGGCGGCAACCGCGTGGCCGTGCTCTGAGCGAGGACCACCAGGCGCGGCTCGCCCGCGCGTCCGTCCAAATCGTCCGTGGCCCCCACGTGCTGCCGCTGGCCATGTTCTTCGGCACGTTCGCGTGGTCGTTCGTGTACGTGAGCCTGCCCTTCCATATCCAGCGCGTCTCCACCTGGGACGCCGCGGCCACCCTGCGCTGGACCGGTTGGATCCTCGGTGTCTCGCCGCTGGCCACCGTGGCGACCGCTCCGCTGTGGGGCCGGCTCGCCGGGCGTGGCAATCCGCGCGGTTACTATGTCCTGGTGCAATTCCTCCAGGGCGCCGGGTTCTTCGTCATGGCCGCCTCCCGCACCCTGCCCGAGCTGTTCGTCAGCCGGCTCATCGTCGGCGTGATGGGGGCGGCCTCGACGTTCGCGTTCATCAGCGCCGGTCGGGCCGACGACCCGGGCGAGGTGCGGCGCCAGGTGGCAGCGATGCAGTCGGCGATGACCGTCGGGCAGGTGATCGGACCGCTGTGTGGCGCCATCGCAGCTGCCCGCCTGGGATTCGTGCAGTCATTCGTTCTCGGCGGCTTCGTGCTGTTCGGCTGCGGCGCCCTCGTGCACTGGGGGGTGCCGGACGCCGGACCGGCGACGGCGAGGCCGGCGTCGCCGCGCGCGCACCAGTGGCGGGAGACCGCGCTCGTGTCGCTGATCGTTCTCGGCGGCTCGACCCAGATCTTCTTCCTCACGTCGATCCTGCCTCGGGTGATGACCGACCTCGGCATCGCCGCCGAGCGTACGCTCGAGGTCGGCGGATTCGTCGTCTTCGCTTCCGGCGCCGCCGCCGCGGTGGGGTCGCTGGTGGCGCCGCGGCTGGCCGAGCTGCTGCCCGAGCGCCGCCTGGTCGCCGGCCTGCTCGTCGGCTCGTCGCTCGCGGTCGCCGGCCTGGCCATCGCTCCGGGGGTGTGGACGTACGGGCTGCTGCGCTTCCTGCAGGTGCTGTGCATCGCCCCGGTGTTCCCCATCGTGGTGGCGCGCATCGCCCAGACCCACGGGGGCGAGGCGATCGGCGTGATCAACGCGGCACGGATCGGCGCCTCGTTCGTGGGGCCGGTGGTCGCGACGTCGTTGCTGGCCGCCGGCCCGCCCGTCCTCCTCTACACGGTGCTGGCCCTGGCCGGTCTGGCCTGTCTGCCGCTCTCGGGAATGCGAGCCCACGTGCCGGCCGTGCCCCGATGAGCCGGGCGCTGGTCGACATCCGGCTGGATGCGCTGTCGACGCGCGGCGGCCGGGCCCCCGGGCTCGACGGGGTCTCCGTTCACGTCCGTTACGGCGAGTTCTTCACGTTCCTGGGGCCGCCGCACTCGGGCAAGACCGACGTGCTCAAGGCCGTCGCCGGCTTCATGCCGGTGACGGGGGGGCGCATCCTCGTGGACGGCCAGGACATCGGCGCGCTGCCGCCCGGCCGGCGTTCGACGGGCTACGTGTTCCAGGAGGGCGCGCTGTGGCCCCACCTCACCGTGCGCCAGCACGTGGCGTTCGGACTGGAGCAGCAGGGCTTGGCGCCGGACGACGTCGCCCGGCGCGTGGACGTGGTGGCCGGCCGCCTCGGGCTGACCGGCGTTCTCGACGACCGGCCGCCGACGCTGACCCTGGCCGAGCGGCGGCGGCTGGCCCTGGCGCGCGCGCTGGCCGTTGAGCCACGCGTGCTGCTACTGGACGAGCCGCTGGCTCACCTCGACCCACTCTCGCGCAAGACGCTGCGGCTGGAGCTGGCCAAGCTGCACCGCGACCTCGCCGTGACGACGATCCACGTGACGCGCGACGCCGCCGACGCGCTCGCGCTGTCGGACCGGCTGGCCGTGCTGCACGGCGGTCGCGCCCAGCAGATCGGCGAGCCGGCCGAAGTGTACCAGCACCCGGTCAGCCGCGAGGTCGCCGAGGCGCTCGGGCCTGCGAGCTTCCTGCCCGTTCGCGTCGTCGAGGTGCGGGATCTCGGGGTGGTAGTGGAGACCGAGGGGGGCCACCGCATCCCGGTGGCCGGGCTCGGTCCGTACGGCAAGGGCAGCCGCGGCCTGCTCGTGCTCCGCCCCGAGCTGCTCGCCCTCACCGAGGCCTCGATGGCCCGTGGCCCCGGCCTGCCCGGCACCGTCACCCTGCGCGTATTCGAAGGCGCCCGCAACCTCTACGAGATCGACATCGGCGCCGGTCAGCTCGTTCGCGTCGAGCTGCCGTCCTCCATCAGCGACCGCGTCTTCCGCATCGGCGACCGTGTCCGCATCGAGACCTCCAGCGAGACGGTCGTCATCGTCCCCGAACCGCAGCCCACGCTCGCTCTCGCCGTCCCTCAGGTCTAGAACACGTACGTCTTGTCCTGCTCGATCATCGTGATGCGGGCGCCGCTGACCGCTCCCAGCTCCTCGCCGACCTCGTCGTGGAATTGCGGCTTGACGTGGAAGATCAGGACCGGCACGTCGGCGGGCATCTTGTCGAGCTCGCGCCGGATCAGCTCCGGCGTCATGTGGCGCGCGATGTCGGCGAGCCCGGCCAGCCGGTTGGGGAACGCGCACTCGAGGATCACCGCCCGCAGCCCGGTGACCTCGGCGGCCGCCTTCCAGAGGGCGTCGGTGGGGCCAGTGTCGCCGGAGTAGACGAGGCCGCTGATGCCGTCGTGCACGATGAAGCCGCTGGCCGGCACCGTGTGGTTGACGCCGACCGGCCGCACCCACAGGTGTCCGACGCGCTGGTCGGCGTCCTCCAGCAGCGGCTGGAAGCGCAGCACGGGCGCCCGGGGGCTCGGCAGCTTCGTGAAGTCGGGCCACACGGTATCGTTGAAGATCGACGTGCGCAGCGAGGTGACCACCGGCTCCAGGCTCGCGATCGTCAACGGCGCCGGTGACTCGCACAGGGCCAGCGTCTCGGTCAGGTAGGCGAGGCCGGCGATGTGATCGAGGTGCGAGTGGGAGACGAGCGCGTGCTCGATGGCGAGCTGCTCGATACTGGCCAGCGCGCCGCCGACGGTGCCGCCGTCGACGAGCACGCGATCGTTGACGAGGAAGGCGGATGGGCGTTGCGCGAGTCCCTCGGCTCCGTACGCGCCGAGCACTCGGATCTTCATGCCACGACGATGGTAGCATAGAGTGTTGGCCATGCACGGGGCTCGGTTGCCGCCACCCACTCGCTGTGTTAGAAATCGTCTGACCACGACGCGAGCGCCAGGAGGTCCATGAGCGCGGACACCTTCGACTATCCGACGATGGCGCGGGCCCTCATCCTCGGTGACAAGGACACCGTCGCCCGCAAGACGCGCGAGGGGCTCGACCTCGCGATGGACCCCAAGGACCTCATCTTCAAGGGCCTCATCCCGGGCATGGACGTGGTCGGCGAGAAGTTTCGCCGCAACGAGTACTACGTGCCGCAGGTGCTGCTGTCGGCGCGGGCGATGTACGCCGGGCTCGACCTGCTCAAGCCCCTCATCACGGCCGCCGCCAAGGCCGACGACTACTTCGGCGTGGTCGTGATCGGCACCGCCCAGGGGGACCTGCACGACATCGGCAAGAATCTCGTGGCCATGATGCTCGAGGGCGCCGGCTTCAAGGTCGTCAACCTCGGCCGCGACGTGGCGCCCGAGAAGTTCGTGGCGGCGGTGCAAGAGCACGCGGCCACCATCGTGGGGATCTCGGCCCTGATGACGACGACGATGCCGGCGATGAAGCGCACGATCGACGCGCTGATCAAGGCCGGCGTGCGGGAGCGCGTGAAGGTGATGGTCGGCGGCGCGCCCGTGAGCCAGGCCTTCGCCGACGAGATCGGCGCCGACGGCTACGCCAAGGACTCGACGCTGGCGGTGCTGAGGGCCAAGCAGCTCGTCGGCGTGACCGCCGGGGTGGGGGGATGACGGCGAGAGGGGCGGAGGTGCTCGCACGCGTCCGCGCCGGCGAGACGCTGGTCTTCGACGGCGGCTACGGCACGATGCTGTTTGCGGCCGGCCTGCTCAACGGCGCCTGTCCCGAGCTGTGGAACGACACCCACGCCGAGGTGGTGGCCGGGATCCACCAGGGCTATTTCGACGCCGGCAGCGACATCGTCGAGACCAACACGTTCGGGGGCACCCGGCTCAAGCTCGACGAGTACAAGATCGGCGATCGTACGCGCGAGCTGAACGTCAAGGGCGCTCGGCTCGCCCGCCGGGTGGCGCCGCCCGGACGCTGGATCGCCGGCTCCATCGGCCCCACCAGCCGCCTGCCGCTGGACTACGCGCTCGACAACGGCGTGACCGACGAGGAGTACGAGGCCACCTTCCGCGAGCAGGCCGCGGCGCTGGCCGAGGGCGGCGTCGACCTCTTCGCGGTCGAAACGATGATGTTCCCCCAGGAGGCCACCGCCGCGATCCGCGCCTGCAAGGCGGTCGCGCCCGAGCTGCCGGTGATGGCCACGATGTTCTTCCAGTACGAGGAAGGGCACGACCGCGACCGCACGATGTGGGGCGAGAGCCCGGGCGACGTCGCCAAGAACTTGTTAGCGGCCGGCGCCGACGTCGTCGGCATGAACTGCGGACGCGGTCCCGACCGCGCGATCGTCATCATCCGCGAGATGCGGGCGGCCACCGACGTCCCGCTGATCGCCTATCCCAACGCCGGCTTGCCCATCACGACCGGCGACACCGTCACCTACGAGCTCGGTCCGGAGCCCATGGCCCGCGAGTACCCGGCGCTGCTCGACGCCGGCTGCAACATCGTGGGTGCCTGCTGCGGATCCAACCCCGAGCACATCCGCCTCATCGCCGACGTGGTGCGCCGCCGCCGCGGCTGAGGCTCCGACGGTTCGTGAAACGTGGTGACGCCGGACGGCGCCCACGAGGGCCACGGCGGTGAGCTTCCCGGACGGGCTCCAGGTCTTCACGGACGTGCCGCTCGCGATCGATCCGGCCGAGGTGTTGCGGTTCCAGGGGTACAAGGCGGGTCGCGACGTTCCCTCGGCCGATGTGCGGGCGCTGTTCGACGAGGCGCTGGCGGAGGGGCGGCGCCTCATGACGCCCCGGGCGGTGGCGCGGTGGGCCCACGCGAGGGGGCCGAGCCAGGACGAGCTCGATGTGGAAGGCGAGCGGCTGTGCATCCCCGGCATCGGCGCGCGGTGGGGGAAGGTGGAGCACGTCGCCGCGGCCGTGTGCACCATCGGTGAGGCGCTCGAGGAACGCGTGAGGGAGCTGTGGGATGCCCGTGAGCTGCCGCTGGCCTCGATGCTCGACAGCGTGGGATCGGGGGCCGTCGAGAGCCTGGCCGAGTACGTCAACGACCTGCTCTGCCAGCAGGGGCTACCGACCCTGCGGGTGACCAATCGGATCAGCCCGGGCTACGGTGACTGGGACGTCGCCGAGCAGCGGCGGTTGTTCCGACTGTGCCCGGGCGACGCGATCGGCGTGGCGCTCAACGAGGCGTGCGTGATGAGGCCGGGCAAGTCGATCTCGCTGCTGGTGGGGGCCGGCGCCGACGCGCGTGTCGACCACTACTTCAGCCAGTGCGCCCGCTGCTGGATGCGCGACTGCGCCTATCGCCGGGCGCCGGCCCCGACCACGGTGCGTCGCGAGTGATTCACGGCCGCCTGCCCTGGCCCCTGGTGGGGCAGGTTCTCGGGATCGTCGCCGCCGTGTGGCTGTTCGTGTCCACGTGGCCCGTATGGCTGCTTCTGTTCACCGCGCTCATCATCGCCTCCGCCATCCTGCCGGCCGCGCGACTGGGCCAGCGCTACCGGGTGCCACGGGCGGTGACGGTGCTGCTCGTCTACGTCGGGGTCGCCGGCATCATGACGCTGATGGGCCGCCTGCTGTGGCCGGCTCTCAGCGAGCAGTGGACGCAGTTCATGGACCAGTTGCCGAGGCTGATCGACAACGTCAAGGGCTGGGTCGGCGATCTGCGGGGGCTCGTCGAGCGGTGGGGCGGAGGGACGGTGTCGGCGCCGAAGCCGGACAACTTGCAGGGCGTGGCGGGCGCGCTGCTCGCCAACACGATGCGCTTCACGGCCGGCACCGTCGGCGTCCTGTTCGAGCTGCTGGCCGTGCTGGTGATCGCCGCCTACCTCGTCATCGACGCGCCCGAGATCGGCCGCACCCTGCTCGCCTTGCTGCCGCCGACGGCCCGCCCCACCGCCACCAGGCTGGCGCCCGAGGTGCTGAACCGGATCGGGGGTTACGTCCGGGGCCAGCTCGTCTCCAGCCTGTGCGTCGGCGTGCTCATCGCCGTCGCCCTGACGGTGCTCGGCGTCCGCTACGGCCTGCTCATCGGCGCGCTGGCGGCGGTGTTCAACATCGTGCCGTTCGTGGGCGCCACGCTGGCGGCGGTGCTGGCCGTCCTCTCCGCCCTCAACGAGTCGGTGACCCTGGCCGCGCTGACCCTGGCCGCGATGGTCGGTGCCCAGACCGTGGAGGGCAAGTTCCTAGCGCCGTATTTCGTGGGTCGGGCCACTGGAATGCACGCGCTGGCCGTGCTGCTAGCCCTGCTGGCCGGAGCCCACATTGCCGGGCTCATCGGCGCCCTCGTCGCCGTTCCGTTCCTGGCCGGGCTCGCCCAGATCGTGCGCACGCTGTACATCGAGCCGCGCCGCGACCGCTGACGAAATCGCACGGCTCACCTCGCCACCGGACGTCGCGGCCTGGCACCTGGTTGTGCTAGTCTCGCCGCGCACGTAACCACCCTCACCGGCGAGGCGCAGGCGTGGCCCGCCACAGGAGGCCAGGCATGGCGACGCTCCTGATCAATGGAAAGACCCACACCGTCGACGTCGATCCGTCCACGCCCTTGCTGTGGGTCATCCGCGAGCGTCTGCGGATGACCGGCACCAAGTTCGGCTGCGGGGTGGCGCAGTGCGGTGCCTGTACCGTGCACCTCGACGGCCAGGCCGTGCGGTCCTGCCAGACGACGGTCGGCCAGGCGGCCGGCAAGAAGATCACGACGATCGAGGGACTGCATCCCGAGGGCAAGCATCCGCTGCAGCTCGCCTGGATTGCCGAGCAGGTGCCGCAGTGCGGTTATTGCCAATCGGGTCAGATCATGACCGCGGCCGCGCTGCTCAGCCGCAACCCCAATCCCAGTGATCAGGACATCGTGACCGCGATGTCCGGCAACATCTGCCGGTGCGCGACCTACTTGCGCATCAAGCGCGCCATCAAGCGTGCGGCCCAGGGGGTGTAGCCATGACGACGACGCTCTCTCGTCGCGCGTTCCTCTCCGTCACCGCCGTCGCCGGCGTCGGCCTCACCATCCGCATCCCGCTGGTCGATTCGGCCGCAGAGGCGGCCGCCGCGTGGGATCCGAACACGGCGCTCACCATCACGCCGGACGGCATCGTCACCGTTCACATCACCAAGGCCGAGATGGGGCAGGGTGTCGGCACCGCGCTGGCCCAGATCGTCGCCGAGGAGCTCGAGGCCGAGTGGAAGGACGTCCGCATCGACTACCCCACCGCCGATCCCAAGTTCGGGCTCATGCTCACCGGCGGCAGCTGGTCGGTGAACTGGACGTTCGACACGCTCTCGCG
>JBKOZA010000568.1:0-1780 GCA_046725675.1 Candidatus Methylomirabilota bacterium | reverse complement strand
CGCATGCGCAAGGAGTGCCCGGAGCTGAGCTGGGGCGATTTCGTCGTGCTCCGCGGTGAGCCGTCCGACGTCCTGGTCATCCGGTACGACTTTCGCGGCGTGTCGATGCTGACCGTCCACAACTTCAGCCCCCGCCGCCAGACCGTCGCGGTGGACCCCAAGACCGAGGGGGGCGATCTCCTGGTGGACGTGTTCGACGACAACCACAGCCGCTCCGAGAACGGGACGCATCGGATCACCATGGGGCCCTATGGGCATCGCTGGTACCGCGTCGGCGGCGCCGACAACGCGTTGAAGCGCCTGCCGTTCTGACCGCCCGCCGAGCTGACCGCGCTCGCCAGGCCCGCCTTGACCGCCCCGGGGCCACCGGATACTCTCGGCTCGCGCTCGACCGATCGGCCACGGAGCCGCCCGAGCGCGGTGAGGGAAGGCCATGACGGAGCCATTCGAGCTGACCATGGAGGAGCTGCGCCGTCGCCTCGACGCGGCCGGCATCACGATCGTCGAGGAGCGCTTGCCGATGGTGCGCAAGCTGCTGAGCGACGCGCTCGTGCACGTGCGCGGGCTGGACTCGCGGACGATCAAGACCGTCGAGCCCGCCGTGCGATTCGCGGCCGGAGGCGAGGTGCGCGATGAGTGACGCCATTGCGTTCTCCACGATCCGCGAGCTGGGTGCGCGGTATCGCGCCAAGCAGCTCTCTCCGGTCGAAGTGACCCGCGCCCTGCTGGGGCGGATCGAGAAGCTCGATCCGACGCTGCACGCCTTCGTCACGCTCACCGCCGATCGCGCGCTGGCCGACGCGAGGGCCGCCGAGGAGGCGCTGCGCCGCGGCGACGACCGCCCGCTGCTCGGGGTGCCTATCGCCCACAAGGACATCTACCTGACGAAGGGGATCCGGACGACCGGGGGCTCCGCGCTCCTGGCGGACTGGGTGCCGGAGGAGGACGCCACCTGCGTGCGGCGCTGGCAGCAGGCGGGCACGATCCTGCTCGGCAAGCTCATCACCCACGAGTTCGCCTTCGGCATCCAGTTCCCCGGCCACCGTTTCCCGCCGGCGCGCAATCCGTGGAACGTCGACCACATTCCGGGCGGCTCCAGCAGCGGCTCGGGGGCGGCGCTCGCCGCCGGCCTCGTGCATGGCGCCACCGGCTCCGACACCGGCGGCTCCATCCGGGGGCCGGCCGCGTTCTGTGGCATCGTCGGCCTCAAGCCGACGTACGGACGGGCGAGCCGGGCCGGCGTACTGACGCTGTCGTGGACGCTCGACCACACCGGACCGATGGCGCGGACGGTGGAGGACTGCGCGTACCTGCTCCAGCCCCTGGCCGGCCACGATCCGCTCGACCCCGCCTCCAGTCATGCCCCCGTGGACGACTACCTGGGTGGGCTCGGCCGTGACGTGCGGGGCGTGCGCGTCGGCGTGGTGCGCAACTATTTCTTCGACGGCGTCGACCCCGAGGTGGCGCGCGCGTTCGAGGAGGCGGTGGAGACCCTGCGCCGGCTCGGGGCCGACGTGCGCGACGTGGCGATCCCCAGCCTGCAGGCCACGCACTCGTTCCTGCTGATCATGCTGGCCGAGGCCTACGCCTACCACGAGCGCGATATCCGGGAGCATCCCGAGCTGTACGGCGAGGTGTTGCGCGAACGGATGCTGGCGGGGGCCCTCGTCACCGGCGCCGAATACACGCAGGCCCAGCGCATCCGCAGCCGAATCTGCGACGAGACCACGGCGGTGCTGCGCGACGTCGACGTCCTGGCGACGCCGACGACGCCCAAGCC
>JBKOZA010000567.1:0-2540 GCA_046725675.1 Candidatus Methylomirabilota bacterium | reverse complement strand
TCGTCACGACGCTCGCCGGGCCGGCGCCGGTCGTGCTACGCAGCCTCCAGGAACTGTCCCAGGAACGGCAAGACCTCCGGCGCGCGCTCCTCGGGGGGCGCGTGCCCGCAGTCCGCCAGCTCGATCACCTGGGCCCGCTCGAGCAGCCCGCGCCAGCGCGGCAGGAACCCCGCGAAGGCCGGGTCCTTCATGCCCCACACCAGCAGCGCCGGGATGCGGGCGATGCGCTCGCGCCGCTGCCACAGCGAGTCGTACCACGCGCTCGAGCCCAGCACCTCGCGGGCGTAGACCCACGTGGCGTGCCCGTCGGCGGCGCGAAGGTAGTGCCGCTCCACCTCGCGCGTGTACCGCGCCCGGGCGGCGATGGCATGCCGGAACATGACGCGGACCGAGAAGGCGGACCGCTCGTAGAGTACACGCCCCAGCCGGCCGCCGAGCAGGCGGCCGAACAGCCGGAAGCGCCGGTCGTCGGCGAAGGACCACATCCACGTGTTGAACAGCACCAGGCGACGGACGTTCTCGGGATGCTCCAGCGCGTAGGCCAGGCCGATAGGGCCGCCGAAATCGTGCACGACGAGGGTGAGGTCTCGCAGCCCTAGCGACTCGATGAAGCGGGCGAGGTTCCGGGCCTGGTCCTGCGGCCGATAGGACCACCCGACCGGCCGGTCGCTGAGACCGAAGCCCAGGTGATCGGGCACGAGGCAGCGGTACCGGTCACGCAGGGCCTTGACCAGGTGCCGGTAGAGGAACGACCAGGTCGGCGTGCCGTGCACCATGACGATGGGCGCCCCTCGCCCCTCGTCGACGTAGTGCAGGCGCCCGACACCAGCGTGAAACCAGTGCGGGGCGAAGGGATACTCCTGGCGATCGAGCCAGGCCGGCGTCATCCCGACCGCTCCCGCCCGGCCGCCGCGAAGAACTCGACGATCTCCGGCAGCGAGGTGCCCATCGGGAACACCCGGCTGACGCCGAGCGCGCCCAGCGCCTGGACGTCGCGCGGCGGGATGGTGCCACCGACCACCACGCGGATGTCGCCCGCGCCCTGGGCCCGGAGTCCCTCGAGCACCCGCCGGGCCAGCGGCAGATGGGCGCCCGACAGCACCGAGAGACCGACCACGTCGACGTCTTCCTGAATCGCCTCTTGCACGATCTCCTCCGGCGTGCGCTTGAGCCCCGAGTACACGACCTCGACGCCGGCGTCGCGCAGCGCGTGGACGACGACCTTGGCGCCCCGGTCGTGCCCGTCGAGCCCGGGCTTGGCGATAAGGACCTTCACGGGCGCCCCCCGTCGGCGAACCCCTTCACTTTGCGATCTCCAGGGTCGTGAGGGTACCGGTGACCCGGCCCCGCTCGACGGTGAGGCGACCGATGGAGACCGGCAGCCGGAACCGCCGGGGCCCGGCGCTGCCGGGGTTGAAGTACAGGACCCCGTCGCGCTGCTCCTGGCGCGGCTGGTGGCTGTGCCCGGCGATCACCGCGGCGAAGCCGGCGGCGCGCGGGTCCAGATCCAGCTCGTGCAGGTCGTGCAGCACGTAGAGCATGACGCCGCCGATCTCCACCACCTCGGTCTCCGGGATGCCGCGCGCCCAGCCGCCACGGTCGTTGTTGCCGCGCACCGCGCAGACGGGCGCCAGCCGCCCGAGGGCATCGAGGACGGCGCGCTCACCGATGTCGCCGGCGTGAATGATGCGCTCGACACCCGTCAGCGCGGCCACCGCCTCCGGGCGCAGCAGCCCGTGCGTGTCGGAGATCACGCCGACGGTGTGAACGCGGGAAGCCATCGCGGATTGCCCTGGGGGTCGGCGGCGACCGCCAGCGGCGTCAGCCTGACGCGCTGGCCGATGTGCACGCGGGCCGGATCGGCGTCGACGAGGATCGTGAAGATGCGCTGGCCGCCCACCGTGACGACGGCGAAGACGCGGGGCCCGGTGAATCCGGCCGGCAGACCGACCTCCTGCAGGGTGAAGGCGTGGACGGTGCCCTCCTCCGGCAGGTCGGTCCACGCGAACTCGTCGCTGCCGCACTCGGGGCAGAAGCCGCGGGGCGGCCAGGCGACACGGCCGCATCGCCCGCAGCGCGTCGTGCTGAGCCGCCCCTGCCCCAAGCGTGCGTAGAACTCGTGCAGCTTGGTGTGGTCCGACGACTCGAGCGGGAACGGGTCGACCGCGCGGAAGTAGCTCACGACACCACCGGCCACGGGCTCTCGATCGGCACCCCGGCCCGCCGCACGTGAGCGCGGCTCAGGCGTTCCACCCGCTCGTAGAGGTCTCGTTCGTCCAGCGTCGTCAATCGCCCGTCGTCGAGCACGACGCGACCGTCGATCAGCACCGTGCGGACGCTGGCGCCGCTCGCGGCGTAGACGAGGTTGTTGACCGGGTTCAGCAGCGGCCGCCACTCCGGCGTGTCGAGGTCGTAGAGGACGAGGTCGGCTCGCTTGCCCGGCTCGATCGAGCCGATCCGGTCGTCGAGCAGCAGGGCCTCGGCCCCACGGAGCGTTCCCATCTCCAGCACCGTCTCGGCCGGCAGCACGGTGACGTCGT
>JBKOZA010000566.1:0-3664 GCA_046725675.1 Candidatus Methylomirabilota bacterium | reverse complement strand
CACGAGCGGGTGACGTTCGCGCAACGTGAGTGCCGCGTGGAAGTGCCCGGGGTCGAGGAACATGAGCGTGTGCATCGGGCGGATGCGCGCCTCCGGCGGCAGTGTAACGCTCTCCGGGGGGCGGAGACCGGGAAGACTCGGTCGGTGTTCCGGTGGTAACGTACGGGCCGCGGAGGACGAGGCCATGGCGCGTGAGGTGAAGGTCGCGGCGGCTCAGCTGGGACCGATCAACGAGGGGACCATTCGGGACGAGGTCGTGGAACGGATGCTCGCGCTGCTCGAGCGGGCGATCGCCGAGCGGGTCGAGCTGATCGCGTATCCGGAGATGGCGCTGACGACTTACTTCCCCAAGAAGATCCGCGACGACTACGACCAGTTCTTCGAGAACGAGGTACCGCCCAAGGCCCTGGAGCCACTGCTGCGGCGCGCGGCGGCCGCGCGGGTGGCCGTGCACGTGGGCTTCTGTGAGAAGGCCGACGGTCGCCACTTCAACACCGCGCTGCTCACCGACGAGACGGGGGCGCTGGCCGGCACCTACCGCAAGATCCACCTGCCCGGCCGTCCTTCCCCCGACGGCGTCGCGCAGGTCTACGAGGTGCGTTACTTCGAGACGGGCAACACGGGGTACCGCGTGTTTCCCACCGCAAAGGCCAGGGTCGGGATCGCGATCTGCCAGGACCGTCGCTATCCCGAGAGCTACCGTTGCCTGGGCCTGCAAGGGGCCGACATCGTCCTCATCGGCTACAACACGCCCCTGTCGCCGCTGGCGCTCGATCAGAACGAGCTGGTGCTGCGGGCCGGCGCCTACGAGAACAGCCTCTTCGTCGTCGGTATCGCCAAGGCCGGAGTGGAGGACGGCCTGGAGCTGATCGGGGGCTCGTGCATCATCGGCCCGCTGGGCCAGGTGCTCGCCCGGGCGGCCACGACTGGCGACGAGCTGGTGGCGGCCCGCATCGACCTGGACTGGATGACGCCGGCCCGCCAGCGCTGGGACTTCTACAGCCGCCGACACCCCGAGCTCTACGGGCTCGTCACCGAGCCCGTCAGGCCGCGGCCATGACCGCGCGGGCGCTCGACCTCGTCGTCGCCGGCGGGCGCGTCGTCACCTCCACCGACGTCCTCGACGCCGCCGTCGGCATCCGGGGTGGCCGCATCGTCGCGGTGGCGCCGCCCGAGGACCTGCCGCCGGCCGAGCGGACCATCGACGCCACCGGCAAGATCGTCTTTCCCGGCGCCATCGACTGCCACGTGCACCTCGGCCCCGAGTACGACGACTGGCGCGGCGGGCCGCTGGCCGCCGCCCACGCCGGCCTCGGCACGCTGCTCTCGTTCGTGGTGGCCGACGAGGGCGCGCGGGAGTCGCTGCCCAAGGCTGTTCACCGTCTGCGCGAGGAGATCAGCGCCCAGTCCGTGCTCGACTTCGGCTTCCACTTCATCCTCGGCAATCAGCCGTGGATCCTCGACGGCATCCCGGAGGCGATCGCGCTCGGAGTGACCTCGTTCAAGATGTTCATGACCTACAAGAAGCGCAAGAACCGCATGTGCTCCGACGAGATGATCGCCGGCGCCATGCAGCTGATCGGCGCCCACGGCGGGATTTGCCAGCTGCACTGCGAGAACGGCGACGTCATCGCGTGGCTCGAGGACCGCGCGCTGGCCGCTGGCCGTGTGCATCCGCGCGACTTCCCGGCCACCTGTCCGGCCTGGACCGAGGAGGAGGCGATCAACCGCGCCATCCTCATCGGTCGCATGACGAGCTGTCCGGTCTACGTCGTGCACCTCTCGACCCACCTGGGGCTGGAGCGTATCAAGCAGGCCCAGGCCACCGGCCAGCGCGTGTGGACCGAGACGTGCCCGCAGTACTTGCTGCTGACCGAGGACGAGATGGAGCGCTGGGGACCGCTCGCGAAGATCGGCCCTCCGCTGCGGCCGGCCGCCGGTCCGGACCGCGAGGCGCTGTGGACCGGCCTCGCCCAGGGCGCGATCGCGGCGGTGGCCAGCGACCATTCGCCGCGCGCGAAGGCGTTCAAGGAGCCCGGCTGGAAGAACATCTTCCATGACGAGGCCGGCAACGTGATCCCCTTCGGCAGCCCCGGTCTGGAGACGCTGGTTCCGCTCGTCTACAGCGAGGGCGTCGTCAAGCGCGGGCTGCCGCTGACGTGGATGGCGCGCGTCCTGGCCGAGAACCCGGCCCGCATGTTCGGCCTGGCCCCCGGCAAGGGCGCGATCCGTCCCGGCGGGGACGCCGACCTCCTGATCTGGGACCCCACCGCCGAGGGCACGATCCGGGTCGCCGATCACCACGGCATGGCGGGCTGGACGCTCTACGAGGGGTTCAAGACCAGCGGCCGGGCATGGATGACGCTCCTGCGCGGCGAGGTGCTGCTCGAGCAGGGCCGCGTACGACAGCAGCCCGGATTCGGCCAGTACCTGCGCCGGACCGCGCCGGCCCCGCCGCTCGGCGGCGCCGTCCGCTAGGCCAGCGCGCTCAGGCCCGCGTCAGCGGCAGCTCGACCACGAACGTGGTGCCCGCGCCCTCGACGCTCTCGACGCGGATGTGCCCGTCGTGCGCGTCCACGATGCTCTTGGTGATGGCCAGGCCCAGGCCGGTGCCGGAGATGCCGCGCGTCGCCGTGTCCTGCACGCGGTAGAACTTGTCGAACACGTGCGGCAGGTCGCGGGCGGGGATGCCGATGCCGGTGTCGGTGACCCGCACGGTCACCATGCCGGCGCCGCCGGAGCCGGCGGAGAAGACGGCGACGACACACACGTGTCCACCCTCCGGGGTGTACTTCACGCCGTTGTCGATCAGGTTGATGAGCGCCTGTCGCATGCGGCTGGCGACCACGCTGACCCAGGCCTCGCCCGGCAGGTCGGCCCGCAGCACGATGCGCCTGGCCTCGGCGTGCGGCGTCACCATCCGCAGCGCCTCGCCGATCAGCGGAATCAGGTCGGTCGGCTCGCGATACGGGTCGAGCCCCGCCTCGATCTTGCCGAGGTCGAGCAGGTCGGAGACCAGCTCGGACATGTGCTGGGCAGTGTCGCGGATGACCTGGGAGCGAGCCCGGTGGCGCTCGTCGCCCGGCCCCGCCATCAGCATGAGGTCGGCCAGGCCGGCGATGACGGTGATGGGGTTCTTGAGGTCGTGGGAGACGGTGTTCACGAAGTCGTTCTTCATCTGATCGAGGTTCTTGAGCAGGGTGATGTCACGCAGGATCGCCGCCGTTCCCACCGGCTCGCCGAACGGCGTCGTCACCGGCACCAGGCTCGCCTGGGCGACGCGACCGTCGGGCAGCGCCAGCTCCGAGGTGCCCGGCCGGCCGACCGCGAAGAGCTGGCGGAGCGGGACGTAGTCGACCGCTTCCAGCAGCGGGCGGCCCGTGAGGTCGTCGGGCGTCATGCCGAGCATCGGCTGGACCGCCCCGTTGGCCAGCAGCACCACCCCGGCCTGGTTGAGCACGATCACCGCGTCCTGCGTGCTGGCCAGCACCGCCGCTAACGTGCTGCGCTCGTCCGACGCCGCCTGATAGGCCAGCGAGGTCTCCAGTGCGGCCGACAGCCCCGATGCGAGCAGCGCGGCGACTTGAACGTCCTCGTCGCCATACCGGCGCGGCGGCCGGGCCGCGAAGAGCAGCGCGCCCAGCACCTCCAGGCCCCGACGCAC
>JBKOZA010000565.1:0-1334 GCA_046725675.1 Candidatus Methylomirabilota bacterium | reverse complement strand
ACGACCTCGGCGCGCATGCGCCGCCCCTTGAGCGGCGCGACCTCCACGGTGCCGGCGCCCATGACCACGTAGTTCACCGTGAGGACCAGGCCGCCGGCGTCCACCACCACGCCGCTCCCCATGCGCTCGTCGCCCAGGATCCGCGTGGAGGGGTGCGCGCGGGGAACCGTGGCGTGGACGTTGACCACGCTCGGCAGCAGCGACTTGACGAATTCGACGGAGGCGTCCATCGCTAACGTCGGCCCAGGTGGAGGGCGAAGAACGCCTCGATGCGGCGGTGGCTGTCGGCGTCGGCGGCGGCGTCGTAGCCAACGGTGGCGCCGCAGCAGCCGCCCGGCTTGTTGCGATTCTCCACCTCCGGCAGGACGACGCGGGGCTGGCCAACCACGTCGAAGTAGTGCACCGCGCCCGGGTACAGCACGATACGCGCGGGGGCGCCCCGCGATTGCATGGCTTCCACCATGTGGGCGCACTCGCCGGGCAGCGTCCAGTCGTCGTCGGCGCCGATGAGGAGCAGCAGCGGCTGCACGACCCCTTCGTCCACCAGCGAGTAGCAGCCACCGGGGTACATGGCGACCGCTGCCGCAAACCCGGGCTCCGGCACGACGACGCCGCGGGTTCGCGCGCGCTCCAGGCTGGGGCCGTTGACGACGGCCAGCGCGAACACACCGCCGTTGGACCAGCCGATCACGCCGATGTGCCGGCGATCGACGTACGGCCGCGCCTGCAGCCAGCGCAGGGCGCCGATCGCGTCGTCGAACCGCTCGGTGTTCGAGATGTCGGGCCCCGGGACGCACCCATCACGGATCCCCCGCGGAGCCCACGAGTCGACGATCAGCGCCACGTAGCCCCGCGCTCGGAGCCAGGCGGCCCACTGTCGTGTCGAGGCGGACACGCCATGACAGCCGTGCAGCAGTACGACCGCCGGAAACGGCCCGGCGCCGTCCGGTCGAACCTCGGCGGCAGGAATCGTTCGCGGCGCCGCCGGCGTGGCGTTCGGGAAGGACACCGCGGGGCTTGCGCAGGCAGCGAGAAGAGCCGAGGCGGCCCACACCGCCCGAGTGTGGTGGGGCATGGCGTCGAGCATACACCGTGCGGTGGGTATAGAATCCGCTCATGGCACGCCCCGTCCGCGCCGTCGTCTACAGCGACTATCTCTGACCCTGGTGTTACCCGGCGGCGGTCCGCCTCCGGCGATTGAAGGATCAATGGGCTGGCGACCTCCTCCTGGAACACCGCGCGTTCCCGCTGCGGCCGCAACCGGTGGTCGGCCAGCCATTCAAGGGGACGTACCGCGAGGAGGGCTGGCGGCGCTGTGGCCAGATGTCGGCGGA
>JBKOZA010000564.1:0-1978 GCA_046725675.1 Candidatus Methylomirabilota bacterium | reverse complement strand
CGCGGTCGCGCAGCGGCACGTAGAGGAACAGCGAGCCAGTGGTGCCGGTGCAGATCGGCGCGCTCGGGTTCAGGGCAGCCTCCTCCAGCCCCAGCGCGGCGGCCACGGCCGCCCGCGCCGGCAGAGCGGGACCGAACGTCGCGTCACGGTGATGCATCCACACGAAGCTCGGCCGCCGCGGATCGCCCTCGAGCTCGACGGCCACCGGCCCGATGCCCTCCTCGATTGCCGCCTGCGTGGCGCCGCCCAGGCGGCCGTGCGCGGCCAGCACCCACGCGGTGCCGATGGTCGGATGGCCGGCGAACGGCACCTCCCGCGCGGGCGTGAAGATCCGCGCCTTCACCGCGCAGTCGGCCCGCGTCGGCTCCAGCACGAACGTCGTCTCCGAGAGGTTCATCTCGCGCGCGATTGCCTGCATCTCTCCGTCGGCGAGCCCGCGGGCGTCCAGGATCACCGCGAGCGGGTTGCCGCCGAACACGCGGTCGGTGAAGACGTCGACCTGCACGAAGGCGTACTCACGCGCCATGGCCGAGCAGGATGTCGCGCCCCGCCGGCGCCGTCAAGCGCGCGGGCTCAGTCGGCGACGGCGTCGAAGGCCGAACGGACGTGGCGCAGGTCGAGGGCTCCGCCCGCGTCGAGGGTGACGGAGACCACGTCGAAGCGGCAACGCACGTGGTCCAGGTGCCGCCACTTGAGGTAGTGCTGGGCCAGGCGCGTGAGGCGGCGCTGCTTGTGCCAGGAGACGGCCGCCGCCGGCGCCTCGTCCCATCCCCGGCGCCGGCACTTCACCTCCACGAAGACCACCACGCCGTCCTCGCGGCACACGAGGTCGATCTCGCCCTCGCTGAAGCGCACGTTGCGCTCGGCGATCGTCAGCCCCGCCGATTGAAGGAACCGGGCGGCGGCCTCCTCGGCCTCGCGTCCCAGGGCGTGCCGCCTGTTCGCCACGTGCTCAGCCTCGCCCGGCCCGGCGACGAGGGCAATGTCCGAAGTCGTCGACACCGGCCGGAGGTCGGGAGCCGGCGCCCACCGCGAGCCGGCGCGGTGACGGGTCAGGCGTTCAGGTCGACGGCGAAGAGGGGCTGCTGTCGCCAGGCGCTGACGAACGAGCGGCGATGGTGCGGGCAGAGACCATGGCGGTCGATCGCCGCGACGTGCTCCGGGGTGGCGTAGCCCTTGTGGCGGGCGAAGCCATAGACGGGGAACTCGGTGTCCAGTTCGCGCATCAGGCGGTCGCGCGTGACCTTGGCCACGATCGACGCGGCCGCCACGGTGGCGCAGCGGGCGTCGGCGTCGACCAGGTTGCGCTGCGGGCAGGGACAGCTCCGCAGCGCCACGAAGTCGGTGATGACCAGCTCCGGCACCACGCTCAGCAGGGCCAGGGCCTGCTGCATCGCCAGCCGCGTGGCCTCCAGGATGTTGATGCGATCGATCGTGAGGTGGTCCACGACCCCCACGCCGACCGCCACCGCGCGCTCGTGGATGAGCGCGAACAGCTCCTCGCGCCGCTCCGGCGGCAGCAGCTTGCTGTCGGCGACACCCCGGACCCGGCGGTCGGGCGCGATGACCACGGCGGCGGCCACGACCGGCCCCGCCAGCGGCCCGCGCCCGGCCTCGTCGACGCCGGCGATCAGCGTCAGGCCGGTACGCCAGGCCTGACCTTCGAACCGGTAGGGCGCCGGGGTCGGCGGCACGCCGGTCGGGGCGGCTACTCGTCGGTGGTGGTGGCGGTGGCCGGCACGACGCCGGCGCGCTTTTCCTTGAGCCGCGCGGCCTTGCCCGCGAGATCACGAAGGTAGTAGAGCTTGGAGCGGCGTACGCGGCCGCGCCGCACCGTCTCGACCCGCTCGATGCGCGGCGAGTGCACGGGGAAGGTGCGCTCGACGCCCACGCCGTAGGAGATCCGGCGCACGGTGAACGACGCCCGGGCCCCCTCACCGCGGCGGCGGATGACCGTCCCCTCGAAGACCTGGGTCCG
>JBKOZA010000563.1:0-3613 GCA_046725675.1 Candidatus Methylomirabilota bacterium | reverse complement strand
CGACGCCAGGCGGTGGCGCCGTCCACCTTGGCGGCCTCGTACAGCTCGGGCGGGATGGTCTGCAGGCGGGCCAGGTAGGTGACGACGACGAACGGGAAGAACTGCCAGACGCTGGTGAGCACGAGCGAGGTCATGATGTGGTCCTTGCCCAGCCAGGCCACCGGCGCCCGCGCCAGCCCCGCGCTCATGAGCAGGTGGTTCACCAGCCCGTAGGAGTCGTTCAGCAGCCACTTCCAGAGGATGACCGCCACGATCGTGGGGATCATGTAGGGGAAGAGGACCACGCCGCGCAGGATGTTGCGCCCGCGGAAGCCCTCGTTGAGCAGCAGCGCGGCGCTCACGCCGAGAAGCATCTGGAGCACGAGCGTGGCCCCGGCGTAGATCACGCCGTAGCGCACGCTGGACCAGAACTCGGGATCGGAGGCGAAGTAGAGATAGTGCTTGAGGCCGACGAAGGTCTGCACGGGCATGAAGGCATGCTTGTCGTGCAGGCTGAGCCAGAAGTTGTAGAGGATCGGGAAGACGACGAGACCGCCGAGCAGCAGCAGGGACGGAGCCAGCAGCAGCCAGCCGACCAGCGGATGGCGGTTCATGCCAGCTTCCGTCCCGGCGACGGCGGTTACGACCAGCGCTTGGCGCCGAGCTGCGTCAGCAGCTCCTCCGCCCGCTTCTGCGCGCGGTCAGCCTCGGCCTTGGGGTCCTTGCCGCCGACCATCACCTCCACCACCATGTCGGCGACGATGCCGGAGCCGTCCAGCTCGGCCAGGAACGGCAGCAGGTTGTCCTCGGGCCGGCTGAAGCCGATGGGCAGGAAGCGATGCTCGTTGAGACCGCGGATCATGAAGTCGTGCCACGACCGCCACTTCTTGATGCGTGGGTTGGCCAGGTACTCGCCGTCGTTGAGCATCGACTTGAAGATGGGCGTCAGATGGATCGGCACCGAGTGGCAGTACTTGAGGTAGTGCTCCTTCTTGAAGAACAGCTTGAGGAACTCGAAGGCCTCGTTGGGGTACTTGGATTGCGTGAAGACCGCCCAGTTCTCGCCGTCGAGGGCGGACACCCCGATGCGCCCCTGGGGGCCGCGCGGACGGAACATCGGCTGGAAGTGGTCGGGGTCGCGCATGGTCTCGGGCGCGTAGCGCTCGATGTAGCCGATCGTCCGGGCCCCGCTCAGGTGGGCCATGGCGATCTTGCCGGTGGCCAGGGCGGCCAGCGTGTCAAGGTACTTCTGTCCCGACCAGCCGGCGGGCATGAACTTGTTCAGCTTCTGCGCGTAGTCCAGCGCCTCCAGCATCGGCTTGCCGTTGAGCTGGGGCCGCCACGTCTTGGCGTCGACCCACGAGCCGCCGTTGCCGGCCAGCCACTCGGCCGGGTGCACGAAGCCCATGTAGAGCTTCTCGCCGGGCATCTGCGTGGCCCACCGCTTGCCCTCCTCGGTGAGCGCCGCCGCCAGGTTCAGCATGTCGGCATAGGTGTCGGGCGGCTTGATCCCCTTGGCCTCGCGCAGGTCGCGGCGCTCGGCGAAGTAGGTGGCGCCCATCGCGTGGGTCACCCCGTAGTACTTGCCGTCGAAGAACTGCAGCTTCAGCGTCGCCTCGTGGATGTCCTTCTCGCCCAGCGCGCGGATCAGCTCGTCTATCGGCCGCAGCAGTCCCTTGACGTGGAGGGAGGCCGTCATGAACGGGTTGAGGTGCGTCAGGTCGGGCGGGCTGCCGGCGGCGAGCGAGGCGAGCAGCTTGGTATTGAGATCGCCCCAGCCGAGCGCTTGCTGCTTGATCTTGACGCCGGGGAACTTCTTCTCGAACTCGGCGATGCTCGTGTCCTGGATGGTCTTGACGGTCTGGGGCTCGACCTCGGTGTGCCAGACCTGCAGCTCCTTCACCTGCTGGCCGAGGGCGGCAGGCGCGCGGCCCAACAGGGCGGTGCCGGCGGTCACGGCGGCGGTGCGCGCGAGGAAGCGACGGCGCGAGAGCTGACGCATGAGAGCTCCTTTGCTCAGGACGAGTTCGACGGGCGGGAGTCTAGCTCATCCGCTCCGGGCGCGACAGTCCCCGTCGGGTGCGGACGCGGGCCACCTTCGGGCACTTTGCCCGGTGGGCACTACGATCTACAGCGCCGGCGAAAGAGATTCCACATTCTTGCGCGCGTCGAGGCACGGTCCAAGATTTGCTCGGCCCGACGTCTCAGGAGGGCCGGGTCATGAAAAGGACGGTGCTCGTGGCTCCGCAGCGAATGACCACTCTGCAGATGGGGTTGCTCGCCGTCGTCCCTCTGGGGACCATCCTGTCGCTTCCGGCGTGGCTGGCCCCGCAGCACCTGGAGTTCAGGGAGCTCGATACCACCGACATCATGCAGGTGCTCGCGATCCTCTTCATGGTCGCGCTCCTCGCCGAGCGCGCGCTGGAGATCTTCGTCGGCACCTGGCGCAGCCCCAGCGCCACCCAGCTCGAGCTGGGCGTGAGCACACTCGAGGCGAAGATCGCGAAGCTGGAGAAGCTGGCCAAGCCCGACCAGGCTGCCCTGGCCGCCGCGCGGGCGGGGCTCGAGGAGGCGAAGCGGCAGGAGCGCCAGTATCGCTGCGTCACACGCCAGATCGTGCTGTGGGTCGGCCTGGGCCTCGGACTGCTGGTCAGCGCCGTCGGCTGCCGGGCTCTCGAGGTTCTGGTCGATCCGTCCGTGCAGCAGTGGTCGGGCGCCCAGGTGACTGCGTTCCGTCTCGTCGACGTCGTGCTGACCGGCGGCGTCATCGCGGGCGGCAGCGAGGGCATCCACCGGATCGCCACCGTGTTCGACAACTTCATGAGCGCGACCGCCAAGCGGGCGAAGGCGACGCCGACCGCGGCCGTCGGCCAGCAATAGCGCGGGCGGCCCCCGCTCGCCGGTCAGCCGCCCGGGATTCTCCACAGGAAGACGCGGTGGGTGCGGTCCAGCGGGACCTCCACCGTGCGCTCCGGGACCCAGTCGGCGATGCCGAAGTCGTGAGAGACGATGCGAGCGCCGGGGCGGAGCTCGCGGAGGAGCTTGGGGCGGAGCCGGGCGTTGAGGTCGGGTAGCAGGTAGAGGGTGACGACCGTGGCCGGGCTCACGTCGGTGGTGAACAGATCCTGCTCCACGAAGGTGACTCGGCCCGTCACCGCCGCCCGGGCGGCGTTGAGCCGTGCTTCGCGGATACGGGCCGGGTCGAGGTCGACGCCGACCGCGCGAGCGCCATAGAGCTTCGCGGCGGCGATCACGATCTCTCCGTTGCCGCAGCCCAGGTCGTACACGACGTCGGACGGCTCGACCTTCGCCGTGTCCAGCATCGCGCGGATGACCTCGGGTGCGCTGGGGACCCACACGACATCCAGCTTGGGCGGCGGCGCCTCGGCGACCGGTGGCGACCACGCGCAGCCACCGGCCAGCGCGAGTACGACGATCCAGGCGGCGACGAGCCGGCGGCGGCGAGCGGGGGCACGCATCGGAGTCGGCACCGGTATAATCGCACATCATCGCGGCATCCCGGGGGGCGTGCGCATGAGCTCCATCGATCCCGTCTGGTCCGGTGTCGCCGAATTGTCCCGCGCCTTCACCGATCGCATGCTGTCGCCGGTCGACGCGGTGGACGCGCTGCTGG
>JBKOZA010000562.1:0-1641 GCA_046725675.1 Candidatus Methylomirabilota bacterium | reverse complement strand
CACACGTGCAAGCGGCTGATCATGGAGAACTCGATGGCGTCCGAGATCAACATGCTCGGCCACCGTCTCGACCGGATCTCCGAGAAGCACCGCTCCTGGCGCGACTTCACGCTGGGCAGCCTCACCACCGCGCTGCGCGAGATCATCGCCGCGTTCCCGGTCTACCGCACCTACGCCGGCGACACCGTCGGCGACCCCGGCGATCCTCTCCTTGACCGCCGCGCGCCGGACGCCTCCGCCGCGACGGCGAGCACGGCGCCGCTCATTCAAGACCGGGACCGGGAGTACGTCGCCCGGGCGGTCGCCCTGGCGAAGCGTCGCACCCCGGCGATGGCGGAGTCGGTCTACGACTGGATCCAGGACGTGCTGACGCTGCGTTTCCCCGCCTGGGCGACCGAGACCGACCGGCGCGAGCGCCTGGACTTCGTGCGCCGCTTTCAGCAGATCACCGGACCGGTCACCGCCAAAGGCTACGAGGACACCGCCCTCTATCGCTTCAACCGCCTCGTCTCCCTCAACGAGGTCGGCGGCGACCCCAGCCGCTTCGGCACCTCGCTCGCCGAGTTCCACGCCGCCAACGTGGAGCGGCAGCGCCGCTCGCCCCACGGGTTGTCGGCGACGGCGACCCACGACACCAAGCGCGGCGAGGACGTGCGCGCGCGCATCAACGTGCTTTCCGAGATTCCTACGGAGTGGAGCACCCGCCTGGCCGCCTGGCAGCGCCTGAACCGCAAGCACCACACCGTCGTCGACGGCGCCCCGGTCCCCGGCGCTAACACCGGGT
This sequence comes from Candidatus Methylomirabilota bacterium, assembly GCA_046725675.1. Classification (GTDB taxonomy): domain Bacteria; phylum Methylomirabilota; class Methylomirabilia; order Rokubacteriales; family CSP1-6; genus AR5. The sequence goes on along the minus strand of JBKOZA010000562.1, from coordinate 857 downwards.
ACTTCATCTACCAGACCCTGGTTGGCGCTTGGCCGATCGACGCGCGCCGCCTGCGCGACTACCTGCTCAAGGCCGTCCGCGAGGCCAAGGTGCACACCTCGTGGACGAATCCCAACGGGCGCTACGAGGACGCGCTGGTGAAGTTCGTCGAGGTCATCCTCGATCCCGACCGGTCGGCGGCCTTCCTGGAGGACTTCGTGCTCTTCCAGGCCCGGGTGGCGCGCTTCGGGACCCTGAACTCGATCGGTCAGACTCTGGTGAAGCTCACCGCTCCCGGCGTGCCGGATTTCTACCAGGGCAGCGAGCTGTGGGACCTCAACCTCGTCGATCCCGACAACCGCCGGCCGGTCGACTGGGAGTTGCGTCGGCGACTGCTCGACGAGGTGCTGGCGGCCGTCGCCGCCGCCCCCGATCGGGCGGCGCTGGCCCACGAGCTGATGAAGAGCCCGGCGGACGCTCGCGTCAAGCTCTTCGTGATCCACCAGGGTCTGGCCGTGCGCCGGGCCCACCGCGCCCTCTTCGAAGCCGGGGCCTATCGAGCACTGGAGGCGCGGGGCGCCTGGGCCGAGCACGTGTGCGCCTTCGCGCGGACCGGTGGCGACGCTGCGGCGGTGACGGTCATTCCGCGCCTGCTTGCCCGCCGAGGCGTCGACGCGCTGCCCCTGGGTCCCGAGTACTGGGCCGATACCTGGTTGCCGCTGCCGCGGGAGCTGGCTGGCCCGTTCACGAACGCCTTCACCGGCGAGCGGGTGGAGTCGGCCCCGGCCGGTGACGGCGTGGCGCTGCGGCTGGGTGAGGTCCTCACCGCGTTTCCGGCCGCGCTCCTGGTGCGAGGAGCCGCCTGAATGACGACCCCT
>JBKOZA010000561.1:0-1555 GCA_046725675.1 Candidatus Methylomirabilota bacterium | reverse complement strand
GCGAGCAGGCTCTTGCCCACCCCCGAGGCGGTCCCCTGCACCATCAGGCACGCCGCGCGGGTCACCGTCCGAAGCGGACGCTCACGCCGGCGCGCACCGCCCAGTCCGGCCCGGGGCCGGTCAGCGAGGTGACGCCGGAGGCGTCGAAGGCGACGTCGCGCGTGGGCCGCCAGACGACGCCGGCGTCGAGCACGACGCTGTCGCGGCTCGCGCGCTCGTCGCGCGAGGTGTAGAAGACGTCGGAGAACAGCGTCAGCCCGGCGGCGAGGTCGCGAGAGCCGCCGGCGGCGACGATGGCCTGCAGCAGATACCCGCCGGGCCGGGTCTGGCCGATCGCCGCCAGCCCGGCGTTGACATCCAGGCTCATCTGAGCCGGCAGCGCGAAGCTCGCCAGCAGCAGGGCCCCGAAGTCGGTCTTGCCGGTGCCGATCGGCGGCTCGCTCACCGGCAGCGTGACGAAGGGCAGCAGGGCCAGCGAGGGTTGCCACGAGTCCTCGGGCGCGTCGAGGAAGCGATACTTGGCCCCCAGGCCGAAGTCGCCGTGATCGGTCGCGTCCTCCGCACCGCGCAGACGCACCAGCGGCTCCCCCTGCACCCGCAGCTCCAGCCGCTCGGTGACGCCTGCCCGCAGGGTGGCCTCGACGGTGAAGCGGCGCTCGCTCGGGCGGGCGGCGACACGCTCGTGCTCGTAGGCCAGCCCCGCTTCGATCTGGATCGCGTCCCGTCCCACCGTGGCCGCGCTCGTGGCCGCCCCGGCCCGATCGGGGTTGATGGGCTCCGGCTCCTCCGCCGCCCAGCCCGCGCCGAGCGGCAGCAGCGCGAGCACGCAGGCGGCGGCCAGCGTCTTCACGCGACGCGGGCGTATCGCCGTCGCAGCCCTTCCCAGAGCACGGTGCGGTCCCACCGCGGCTGGTCCGCGCGGCGCTCGCCAGCGTCGTCGAGCCAGGGGTTGGGGAAGTAGACCGTGATCATCTGCTCGCCGCGCCCGTTCCAGAGGCGAAGCCCCCAGGCGCCGGGAACGCAGCTGCCCCCGTCGGTGTGGAAGAACGCGGCGCGCGCGACCCGGCGGATTTCCGCCTGGGCGCGTGTCGGGGCCCCGCGATGATCGTTGACGCACAAGTGGAAGTGCCAGCTCCCGGTGTCCACGGTGAGGTAGCCGTCGAGCATCGACACCGTAGGCGCCCGGACGAAGCGGATCTCGTAGGCGGCACCCTCGATGACGGGTCCGGCGCAGATCTCGCTCCAGTGCTCCCGGAATACCTCGGTCATGAGGCGCTCGACGGTGTCGCCGGTCACGGGGACATCGGCGTACTCGGTGAGGCTGCCGTCCACCTCGCGCACCACGCCGTCGGGCTCGGCCATGGCGCGCATCGTATCGCGAATCGGCCCACAACCGTCACTGCAGCTCGAACACGACCGGCAGCCGGACGCGGAGCAGCCGGGGGCGGACGTGCGCGGGGAATGGCAGGCGGCCGAGCTGCTGGACGCCCTCCACCGCCGCCTCGTCGAGCACGCGGTGCGACGACGACGTCACGACGACGATCCGGGAAATCGC
>JBKOZA010000560.1:0-2120 GCA_046725675.1 Candidatus Methylomirabilota bacterium | reverse complement strand
CCGGATGATCCCGTCCCGGTCGATGAGGAAGTGCCCGGCCAGCTGAAAGGCGTGCACGGCCGCGATCTGCTGGTCGACCTCGGTCAGCTCGAACCCGTCTCGCTGGTTCAGGGTCTCCATCGCCTGGAAGACATTCTGCGGTGCGGGCAGCTCTCCGGTGGGATTGACGAGTGACGCCTGCAGCTGACCCATCGTGAATGTCCCCTGAGCCCACACGGCTTGCGATTCGTCCGCGACGAGTGTGCCCTCGGGCACCCCGAACAACCGGTGCGTCGCCGCCTCCGGGTCCGCGGTGAGCAGCACGCGCGCGGGGCGATACTTGAAGTAGAGTCGCGCGCGCTCCAGGGGCGTGTTGACCACGGCCATCGTCTCCACCCCCAGCGTCTTGAGCTTCTCCTGCGTGGTACCCAGCTGCACCAGCTGGCGCCGGCAGAAGGGTCAGTGCAGGCCGCGGAACAGACCCAGCAGGACCGGACTGCGGCCGCGATAGTCGTCGAGCGAGACCTTGCCCTCTCGATTGACCGCGGGGAGCACGAAGTGGGGGGCGGGATCGCCAAGTCGAGGGAGGTTCAACGCCATGGGCAGGGTCCCTTTTCTATTCGAGTCGTGTTCGTGTCAGTCCAGGAACGGCAGCACCACGAGCGCATCGGGCTCGAGCCCGGCCCGCTCGCATACCGCCTGGGCCTTCTGCATGAACTCCTCGGCCAAGCCTTCGTCGCCGAGGTCCAGATGGACGGTGGCGAGGCCATCATAGCAGGGGAACAGCAGCTGTGGTTCTCCGGCATCCTCGGCGAGCGCGAGCGCTTCCTGGTAGTGCGCGATCGCTCGCGTCGGATTGCCGTGACACTGGTAGATCTGCCCGAGCACGATCAACGGCACGGCGAGGTGGTCGAGCTGACCGAGGCGCCGATCGAGATCGATGGCGGCGTGCGCCGCGCCGATGCCCTGCTCGTCGCAGCGGTTGGTGAGCGCGCAGTAGGCCACCGCGAGGTTCGCGTAGAGGCGCGACTGGAACCCGAGGTCGCCGATCTTCTTGGCCGTCTCGAGGCCGTCCGCGCAGGTCTCGATCGCCCGCGCCGGATCGAGTGTGCTGTAGAGCACGCTCAGGTTGGCGAGCCCGCGACACACCACCTGCAGCAGCTCGTTCTCCCGGGCGAGAGCCACGCTGCGCTCGATATGCCCGACCGCTTCTCGCAGTCGACCAAGGCGCGCCAGCGCGACGCCGAGCGTGTTGTGGCTCTGGGCGGCGGCGGTCGCGGCTTGGCCGCGCCCTTCCGCGTCGAGCGCGGGGTCGGCGGCGAGGCGCTCGGCGTGGAGCCGCGCCTGCTCCGCCCACTCGACGGCACGCTGGCTGTCGCCGCTGCGAAAGGCCAGCCGGCCCATCTCCTGGTAGAGGTGCGCGCGCTCGATGTGCTCGCGATCGGTGCCGAGTAGGGCAAGACCGGCCTCGAAGCACCGGAGCGCCCGCGCCCGTCCGCCGGCCTCCCAGTGGAGGCCTCCCATCTTGCGCAGGATCCGCGCCTGCGCCGGCACATCCCCCGCCGCCCGGTACTCGGCCTCGACGATCTCGTACTCGCCGAGCGCGGCCGACCGCCGCCCGGTCGGGCCGAGCAGGTCGCCCATCCGCTCCCGGGCCACGAGCCGCTCCGTCTCGACCGCGTCGCAGTGGGCGAGCGCGTCGAGGGCCCGCTGGTAGTGCTGGATCGCATCTGCGTTGGCGTACATGCCGCGCGCCCAGTCGCCGGCCGCCATCAGGTACTTCGCGCCCCGCGCCTTGTCGGCGCCGAGGGCCCAGTGGTGGCCGAGCGTCTCCAGCCGCTCGAGACTCTCCGGGGCGGCGGCGCCGTCGGCCTCGAGCGCGGTGGCGACGCGGGTGTGCAGCTCGCTGCGACGGGCCACGAGGATGTTCTGGTACACGATCTCCTGGAGGAGCCCGTGACGGAACCGGTGATCCGGCCCCGGCGTCACGAGATCGGCGCCGGCGAGCGCGTCGAGTGCCGCATCCACCGTGGCGGGCTCGGCCGAGACCGCCTTCAGCAGCGACAGCTCGAAGCGGGGCCCGATCACCGCCGCCTCCTGGATGACCCGCCGCTCCGCGGCGTCGAGCCGGTCCAGGCGCG
>JBKOZA010000559.1:0-1133 GCA_046725675.1 Candidatus Methylomirabilota bacterium | reverse complement strand
GCTTCCTTTCTCGGCACGACCGGCGCCTCCATGCTGCTGATCCGGCCGCTGCTACAGACGAACAGCGAGCGCACGCGCGTGAAGCACACGGTGGTGTTCTTCATCTTCGTCGTCTCCAACGTCGGGGGCATGCTGACGCCGCTCGGCGATCCCCCTCTGTTCCTCGGCTATCTGGCCGGGGTGCCGTTTGCGTGGACGTTCAGGCTGCTCCCTCACTGGGCGCTGATGCTGGGGGCGCTCCTGGCCGTGTTCTTCGTCTACGACGCGGTGCAGTTCGGGCGCGAGCCGCTGGCGGCCCTCCGTCGCGACCGCGCCCGCGTCGAGCCGCTCCGCCTGCGCGGGCAGCTCAACATGGTGTGGCTGGCCGGGGTCGTGCTGGCCGTCGCCCTGCTGAGCGCTCCGTGGCGGGAGATGGCGATCGTGGCGCTGGCCGTGCTCTCGCTGAGGCTGACGCCCCGCCAGATCCGCCGCGACAACGGCTTCTCGGCCGGCCCGATGATCGAGGTCGCGGTGCTGTTCGCCGGGATCTTCCTCACCATGATTCCCGCGCTGGAACTGCTGCGCCTGCGCGGCGACGAGCTGGGCGTCCGGGCGCCGTGGCAGTTCTTCTGGGCGTCGGGTGCCCTCTCCTCGTTTCTCGACAACGCGCCCACCTACCTGACGTTCCTGGCGCTCGGCCAGGGCCTGCGGATGTCGGGCGAGGTGGTGGGCGTCCCCGAGGCGATCCTGGCCGCCATCAGCGTGGGCTCGGTGGCGATGGGCGCCAACACGTACATCGGCAACGCGCCCAACTTCATGGTGAAGGCCATCGCCGAGGAGGCGGGCGTGAAGATGCCGAGCTTCTTCGGCTACATGCTCTACAGCGGTGCGGTCCTGATCCCGCTGTTCGTCGTCGTCACGTTCGTGTTCTTCTTCTGAGCGCCCCGCCCTAGTCGCGTCGCGGCTCTGCGCTCCGAGTCCGCAGCCGGCCGATGAGCTCGCGGTCGGCGGGCGGGAAGTCGTAGTCGGTCAGGCGGGCGGGCTCGACCCACTCCATGGCCTGCTCCTCGCGCGGCGCGATCGTGCCGGACTCCAGGCGACAGTCGAAGAAGTGCAGGGTCACCGTGCGATCGGGATACTCCCAGCGCACGGTC
>JBKOZA010000558.1:0-5163 GCA_046725675.1 Candidatus Methylomirabilota bacterium | reverse complement strand
GGAGGCGACGGGCGTCCTGACGCGCGGCGAAGCCCGCGACCCCTCGCGGGGTCAGGGACGCAGGCGCTGGCGGGCGGCGGCGAAGTCCAGGATGCGGGCCGGACCGGGTGACGGGCGTGACGGCGCCAGGATGAGATCGGCTCGATGCTCCAGGAACGCCGTATCGATGTCGACCGCGGGGCGGCCGAAGCGTCGCAGCGCCGAGCGGATCTCTCTCGCGGTGAGCTGCACGCGCCACCAGCCGGTGAGCAGGCGCAGCCGCCACAGCCGCAGCGCCTGGGTCGGGGACGGCCGCGCGGGGGGCTCGAAGACCGTCGGCGGAGGGGCCAGGTAGTACACGTTAGTCGCCGGGCTGCCGTTGCGCATCACAGTCCCCGTTCTTGCATGAGCGCCGAGACCTGTCGCCAGGTTCCGGTCAGCACGTCATCGAGCTTGGCCTCGACCCGGTAGGCCTCGATCGTCGCCGACACTCGTTCGCGGGTGGAGCTGGCCTGGGCGGCGCGCCCCTCGGCGTTGGCGGTTGCGGTGAGCAGAGTCTGTCGCGCCTGCGCGAGCGAGGCGAGCAGGGAGCGGGCGGAGTCCAGGTGGATGCGCAGGGCCTCCGGCCGCGCGGGTGGCTCGGCCAGCACCACGGGTCGGGTGGGCGGCGCGATGACCGAGGTCGCCAGCACGATCTGGGGGCGCCAGATCGTGACGGCCGATGGCCTCGGGACGCGACGATGTGACGGGGCGAGGTCGAGCGAACTGGATCGGGACGACTTCATGCTCTGATAACACAGAGGGCAACAGCGATGCCAGAAAGGCGGCCCCCAAGCTTGCGGAATGGCGGTTGTTGGCGAAAGGTAAAAGCGGGCGCCGGGGAGGATCTCCCGGGAGGGGGAGGGAGCCCTTCCCCGTCACATCGGGGCGAGGTTGAAGTCGCGGACCTTCTTGTTGAGTGTCTTGATGTCCACCTCGAGCACGCGGGCAGCCCGGGCCTTGTTCCAGCCGGTCGCGTGTAGCACGCGCTCGACGTGGCGACGCTCGACGTCGACGAGGGGCACGAGAACGGCCTCGTCGGCCGGCGCCGGCGGAGCGGTGGGCGACGGCGCGGCCGGCGCCGTGTTGAACTCGCCCGGCAGATCGGAAGCGCGGACCTCCTGGCCCTCGTGAAGGATTTGCAAACGCTCGATGAGGTTGCGCAGCTCACGGATGTTACCCGGCCACCCGTACTCCATCAGGCGAGCCATGGCGTCGGGCGCAAACCGGAAGCCCTGGCTGCGGCCGCGCCCGCCCAGGAAGTGATCGATAAGGAGCGGCACGTCGGCCGCTCGCCGGCGCAGCGACGGCACCGCCACGACGATCGTGCTCACCCGATAGAACAGGTCCCAGCGGAAGCGCCCGTCGGCGGCCTCGCGGGCCAGGTCCTTGGCGGTGGCCGCCACGACGCGGACGTCGACGTGGAAGACACGCTCCTCGCCGACCCGCCGGAGCTCGCCGGAGTCGAGGACGCGCAACAGCCGCACTTGCATGGCCGGTGACATCTCGCCGACCTCGTCCAGGAACAGCGTGCCGCCGTTGGCGGCCTGGAAGAGCCCGATCCGCGAGGCGATGGCGCCGCTGAACGCGCCTTTCTTGTGGCCGAACAGCTCGCTCTCCAGCAGTGAGTCGGGAAGCGCGCCGCAGTTGATCGACACGAACGGTCGAGCCGCCCGGCGCGATTGTAGATGCAGGCTGCGGGCGACCAGCTCCTTGCCGGTGCCGCTCTCGCCCTGCACGAGCACCGGGCTGTCGCTGGCGGCCACCCGGCTGATGACGGCGAGCACCTCGCGGATCTCGGCGCTCTGGCCCACGATGTTGGGCAGCCCGTCGTGGCGGTTCACGACCGCCTTGAGCGCCGAGTTCTCACGCCGGAGGGCCTTCTTCTCGGCCGCCTTGGCGACCACCGCGCGCAGCTCGACGTTCTTGCAGGGCTTGGTGATGAAGTCGTAGGCGCCGAGCCGCATCGCCTGCACGGCCGTCTCGACGTCGGCGTGACCGGTCAGCACGACCAGCTCGGTGTCGATCTCGGCGCCGCGGGCCCAGCGGAGGATCTCGATACCGGAATGATCGGGCAGCTGCACGTCGACGACGGCCACGTCGAACTCCTCGCGGCCGAGCAGCCTCATGGCCTCGGCGCCCGACTCGGCCTGGGCGACGGTGTTGCTGGCATCGACCTCGAGGACGGCGGTGAGCAGGCGGCGCACCTCGGCATCGTCGTCGACGATGAGCACGTGGACCACGTCCGCCATCTGGCGAGATCATAACACTTCCAGTACACTCTCCTCCTCAGGAGGACCGGCCGAATGCCCCGACCCTCGGGGCTCCGAATCGAGGGAGCCCGCCAGAACAACCTCAAGAACATCTCGCTCGAGATTCCCCACGATCGGCTCACCGTCATCACCGGCGTGTCCGGCTCCGGCAAGTCCTCCCTGGCGTTCGACACCCTCTTCGCCGAGGGACAGTGGCGATACATCGAATCGCTGTCCACGTATGCGCGCATGTTCCTGGACCGCGTCGACCGACCCGACGTCGATCGCATCGAGCAGATCCGGCCGGCCGTGGCCCTCGAGCAGAAGAACCCGGTGCGCACCGCGCGCTCCACCGTCGGCACCGCCACCGAGGTGTACGACTACCTGCGGCTGCTCTACGCCAAGATCGGTCGCGTGCACTGCCCGCACTGCGGCAGTCCGGCCGCGTCGCATTCGCCCGAGTCGATCGCCGACGCGCTGCTGGCGGAGCACGACGGCGCCCGCGCGCTGATCACGTTCCCGCTGCCGGTCCCGGCCGGCCAGGCGGCGGCCGAGCTGTGGACGGCCCTCACGCGCCGCGGCTTCGCCCGAGTGCTCGTCGGCGGCGTCCTCTGCGAGCTGGCCGCGGTGCCGCCGCCCTCGCTCGACGGCCCGGTCGCCGTCGTGCTGGACCGGCTCGTCCTGCGCGCCGACCAGCGCCGGCGGCTGGTGGAGTCCGTCGAGGCCGCGCTCCGCGAGGGCGGCGGCCAGCTGGCGGTCGAGCTCGTCGACGGAGGTCGTCGCGTGTTCGCCGAGGCGTTCCGCTGCGGCCGCTGCGGCACCGCGCTCGAGCGGCCCCAGCCCCTGCTGTTCTCGTTCAACCATCCGCTCGGCGCCTGCGCCGAGTGCAAGGGCTTCGGCAACGTCCTCAAGTACGACGAGGCCCTCGTCGTACCCGACCGCACGCTCAGCCTCGACGGCGGCGCCGTGGAACCGTGGACGCATCCCTCCGGCCGCTGGTACCAGCGCCAGCTCCTGAAGGCGGCCAAGCGCCGGGGTATCGACCCGACGCGGCCGTGGGAAGAGCTCGGCGAGCCGGAGCGCGCCTTCGTGTACGGAGGCGACGGCACGTTCCCCGGCATCAACGGCTTCTTCGAGGAGATCGAGTCGTACCGCTACAAGCTTCACGTGCGGGTGTTCCTGTCGCGCTACCGCAGCCAGTCGCCCTGCCCGTCCTGCGCGGGGGCGCGATTGAAGCCACCGGCCCTGGCGGTGCGGGTGGCCGGTCTCACCATCGCCGAGTTCACCGCGCTCACCATCGAGGAGGCCGCCGCCGTCGTCGGCGACCTCAAGCTCACCGCCTGGGAGGCCGCCGTCGGCCGCGAGATCCTCCGTCAGCTGGGCGCCAAGCTCACCTTCCTGTTGCGGGTCGGTCTCGGCTACCTGACGCTGGCGCGCCAGACGCGCTCGCTGTCGGGCGGCGAGTCGCAGCGGATCAACCTCGCCAACCAGCTCGGCTCCCAGCTCGTCGGCACGCTGTACGTGCTCGACGAGCCGTCGATCGGCTTGCACGCGCGCGACACGATGCGGCTGGCCGACCTCTGCCGGGAGCTCGCCCAGGCCGGCAACTCCGTGGTCGTCGTGGAGCACGACCGCGGCTTCATCGAAGCGGCCGATCACGTCGTCGAGCTCGGGCCGGGCTCGGGCGAGCGCGGGGGCGAGATCGTGTTCGCCGGGCCGCAGCAAGAGTTCCGGAAATCGATTCGCTCGCTGACCGCGCGCTACCTGTCCGGACGCGAGAGCATTCCCCTGCCGCTCGCCCGTCGGGTCGGGCGCCGCCAGCTCGTCCTCACCGGCGCCCGCGAGCACAATTTGAAGGACGTCACGCTGCGGCTGCCGCTTGGCACGCTGGTCGTCGTCACCGGCGTCTCCGGCTCCGGCAAGTCCACGCTCGTGCACGACACGCTCTACCGGGCCGTGGCCCGCGCGTTCAAGGCGGAGTTCCAGGCGCCCGGCGCTTACGATGCCCTGCTCGGGCTCGAGTACCTCAAGGGCGTGCGGCTCATCGACCAGGAGCCGATCGGCCGCACGCCGCGGTCCAACCCCGTGACGTACGTCAAGGCGTTCGACGAGATCCGCAGGCTCTTCGCGGCCCTGCCGCGCGCGAAGGCGCTCGGGCTCGGCGCCGGCGCCTTCTCGTTCAACGTGCCGGGCGGCCGCTGCGAGTCGTGCCAGGGCGACGGGTTCCAGAAGCTCGAGATGTATTTCTTCGAGGACGTGTACGTCTCCTGCCAGGAGTGCGAGGGCCGACGGTATCGACCCGACGTGCTCGGCGTGAAGTACCGCGGCCGCTCGATCGGCGACGTGCTCCGGATGACCGTCGACGAGGCGGTGGAGTTCTTCGCCGGACACCAGACGCTCGCGCGCCGGTTGCGGGTGATGCAGGACGTCGGCCTCGGCTACCTGCGCCTGGGCCAGCCGGCCACCACGCTGTCGGGCGGCGAGGCCCAGCGGTTGAAGATCGCCGCCGAGCTGGGCGCCCGCGCCACCGGCGACGTCCTCTACGTGCTCGACGAACCGACCACCGGCCTGCACCTGGACGACGTCAAGAAGCTGCTCGGCGTGCTCGATCGCCTCGTCGAGGCGGGCAACACGGTGCTGGTCGTCGAGCACCACCTCGACGTCGTCAAGTGCGCCGACCACGTGATCGACCTCGGTCCCGAGGGCGGCGCCGCTGGCGGTGAGATCGTCGCCGAGGGTCCGCCCGAGCTGATCGCCCAGACGCCCGGCTCCTACACCGGGAAATTCCTCGCCGAGGTGCTGCCGAAGACCAACGGCAAGCGCTAGGTCGCCGTGGAGCATGGTGTCGCCGGGGGGCGCGGGGGGCAGGGTCCGGCGCTCCCCGAGGCAAGAT
>JBKOZA010000557.1:0-4616 GCA_046725675.1 Candidatus Methylomirabilota bacterium | reverse complement strand
TGCCTCGAGGGGCTGCATCATCGCCTCACCTCCGCGTGACGGTGGCGCCGGTCACAGGTCGTAGGCCATGACGGTTCGCGGACGCTCGAGATAGTCCAGCCGCTCCACCACTCGCCAGCCCAGCCGCCCGTAATAGTCGGGTAGTGTGCCGGACGTGTAGAGGTAGGCGCGCGGGTAGCCACAGCATCCGGCCCGCTCGAGGGCCGCGCGCACGAGGGCGGCGCCCAGTCCCGCGCTCCGGTGGGTGGGCTCCACGAAGAGCTGAGCGAGCCATGGTGTCAGCTGGGGGCAGGCCGGGAGGTCGGAGGCCAGAAGACTCACCGAGCCGAGCAACTCGCCCCTCGACACGGCGACGAGGACCGACGGCACCGCTCGGCTGGCCGCCGCCTCGGTCAGCCGCCCAGCGTAGTCCTCACAACTGCTCGCGCCGGTCAGCGGGCCCCACTGGTCGTAGTGCCAGCGGGCCAGCGTCGGGAGCCAGACGAGATCGTCGCCGAGATCGACGATCACCCACGCCGCGACTGCCTCGCGCTTCGCGTTCATGCGGCCTCGCGCCGACCCGTCAGGTACCTCGCCCGCACGGTAGGGGTCAGCGCGCGGTCCGGGCCAGCGCGTCGAGCACCCCGCGGGCCTCCCGCACGATCCGCTCGACCACCTCGGCGGCGCCGGGCAGATCGTGCACGAGCCCGACGCTCTGACCGGTCGGCATCGGAAACCATTCGGGCGCGGCCTGCTGGGCGGCGTGGCCGAAGATGTCCTGCGCCGCGCGGGACTGCAGCAGGGCCGGGAAGACCGGAGCGCCGGACGCGTCGTACTCCGTCGTGTAGGTGTTGCGCACGTAGCGCGCCCACAGTCCCGTGATCGAGTCGGTCACCGTGGTGGCTTCGGCCTCGGCTTCCAGCAACGCCTTCTTCTGAAACTCCGGCACGCTCGCCTCGCGGGTGGCGACGAAGCGCGTGCCGAGCAGCACACCGCCGGCGCCGAGCGCCAGCGACGCCACCAGGCCCCGGCCGTCGGCGATGCCGCCGGCGGCGATCACCGGCACGCGCACGGCGTCCACGACCTGCGGGACCAGCGTGAGCGTGCCGATGGAGATGGCCTCGACCCTCGGGGGCTTGCTCCACGTCGAGCGGTGGCCGCCGGCCTCGGCGCCCTGAGCGACGATCATGTCGACGCCGGCGCGCTCGACCGTGCGCGCGTGCTCGACCGTGGTCACCATCGCCATCACCTGGATACCTCGCTCGTGGCAGGCGCGCACCAGCGCCGGCTCCGGGTTGCCGAGGCCGATCGAGAACACCGGTGGACGCTCGTCCAGGATGACCTCGAAGGCCGCCGGGATGAGGTCGGGAACGGCGGGGGGACGGTCGGTGGTGATCGGCAGGCCGAGGCGACGGCGGAAGCCGTTCAGCACGCCCTGCACGGCGCGAACCGTCTCGTCGGGGATCGTCGCCGGATCGACCGGCGGACGGAGCTGATCGGGCATGAACAGATTGACGCCGAAGGGTCGGTCGGTCCGGGCCCGCACCGCCTGGATCGCCTCCCGCACGCGATCGGCGGTGAGGTTGAGGCCGGCGATGACGCCCAGGGCGCCGGCCCTCGAGACCTCGGCTACGAGGTCGGGGCCGGCGACGCCTCCCATGCCGGACTGAACGATCGGATACTCGATGCCGAGGCGATCGCACAGCGGTGTGCGCAGGGTCATCGGCCTGCCTCCTCGATCGCCCGCTCGCGCAGCTTGATGCGCTGGACCTTGTCGCCGTGCGGGCTGGGCGTACGCGGGACGTCGCTCACGAAGTGCACGCGCCGAGGGATCTTGTACGAGGCGATCTTCCCGCGGCAGAAGGCGCGCAGCCCGGCCTCGGTGAGGCGCGCGTGCGGCCGCGCGACGACGAAGGCGACCGGCGCCTCGTTCGTCTCGGGATCGGGGACGCCGACCACGAACGCCTCGTCCACGTCGGGATGCGTTTGTAGAAACGCTTCGATCTCGCCGGGAGCGACCATGAAGTGGCTGATCCGCAGCGTCTCCTTGAGCCGTCCCTTGAAGACGGTGTGACCGTGGCCGTCCTGGACGGCGAGGTCGCCGGTGCGGAACCAGCCGTCCTCGGTGAACGTCGCGCGCGTCTCGTCGGGTTGCCGGTAGTAGCCGCGGGTGACGAGCGCGCCGCGGAACTGCAGCTCGCCCTCCTGATCCGGCTCGCACCGCGCGCCCGTCTCCGGGTGGGCCACGCGTACCTCGAGGCCGGGCGCGGGCAGAATGCCGGGTTGCAGTCGTTGCTCGAGCGGCTCGTCGAGGTCGTGGAACAGCGCCAGCGCATTGACCTCGGTCATGCCGTAGGGCTGGAACGCGAACGGCACGCCCAGGCGCTCGACGACGGCCTCGAGCATCGCGGGGCCGCCGCCACCGACGGACGCGAAGCCGCCGGTGCGAAGCGACGAGTGATCGTAGCGGTCGAAGTCCGGATGCTCGAACATGGGCTTGAGCATGGTGTCGACGGCGTTGAACACGGTGCACCGCTCGCGCTCGATCAACACGAGTGCGCGCAACGGGTCCCAGGTCTCCATGAGGACGAGGCAGGCGCCGTGGCTCCACGTCGACAGCGGCACGTTGAGCCCGCCCCAGGTGCCGGCCGCGGGGAGGGCGTGCAGCACGCGGTCGTCGGGCGTCAGCCGGAGCTGCGCGCCGGTATTCCAGCCGTGCGGCACGCAGTTGCGATGCGAGATCATCGCGCCCTTGGGGAACGCCGTCGTCCCCGAGGTGTACAGGAGCGTGAACACGTCGTCGGGCACCGGCCCGGCGGCGACCTCCCCGAGTCCGGGGCCCGCGTCGTCCAGGTCGGCCACACGATGGCAGCCGGGGTAGGGGTCCTCGGCGTCCACGAGGACGTGACGGAGCTTCGGAAACTGCGCGAGCGCGAGCTCGCCGGGCACGCCGCCGGCCAGATCGGGCATCGCCTCGTGGAGGATGTCGAGGTAGTCGACGGCGCCGAGGTGGTCGGTGAGGAGCAGCGCGGTGGTGTCGGACTGGGCCAGGATGTACGAGAGCTCGCGGGCGCGGTAGCGGGGATTGAGCGCGACGACGACGACGCCGAGCCGGGCGGCGGCGTACTGGGCGACGAACCAGAGCGGGCGGTTGGGCAGCCAGATCGCCAGCGCGTCGCCGTGGCGGAGCCCGAGGGCGGCGAGGCCGGCGGCCAGGGCATCGACGCGAGCGCGGAAGTCGGCGAACGTGATGCGTGCGTCCTCCGAGACGATCGCTGCCCGGGCGGCGTGACGCTCGGCGACGGCCGCGAGCATCTCGTAGGCCGTCGCCTCGGCGAACGGGTTCCTCGTCACGGACGGCACCGGCCGTCGAGGGACCCGCTGGCCGTGAGGCCAATCCCGGCTCGCCGGATTATCATCAGGCGTGCTTGGAGCCCCGGGGCTTGCTCTTGAAGTGCTGGGCGAGGGCGTCCAGGAGTCGGGTCAGCGCCTCCTGCTCGGTGCGGCCGTTGACCGTCACCGCATGCTCGACCGCCGTGGCCACCCAGTCGCCCGCCTCGTTGCGATAGACCTCGACCTCGAACTGCATCGCGGAGCCTCCAGGTGCGGGGCGCCGACGTGGCCCTTCGCACCGGCCAGGGTTCCGAGCGCGCCGGCGCGCGTCTCGACGGACGTCGAGGCGTTAGTATCGCACCGCCTCGGGGTACGCGAGTGATCGTCGTCGCCGCCAACCCGTATCAGGGCGCCCGATGGCCCCGTGCCCGCGTGGAGATGCTGGTCGCCGCGCTCGAGGCCACCGGGGCCGCGGTGCGCGTCATCTGGGATGCCGCCGAGCGCGCGACGCTGCTCGCCGATCCAGGGGCGATGGCCGACGTGCGCTGCGTCGTCGCCGCCGGCGGCGACGGCACCGTCGCCGCCGTCATCAACGAGCTGCCCGCCGACGTGCCGCTGGCAGTGTGGCCGACCGGCAACGAGAACCTCTTCGCCCGAGCGTTCGGCTTCGACGTGCCGCCCGCGCGGCTGGCCCGCGCGATCGGCAGCGGCGCCCGTCAGCGGGTGGACCTCGGTCGCGCGCAGACGTCGATGGGGACGCGCCGGTTCGCGCTGATGCTGAGCGCGGGCTTCGATGCCGACGTCATCCACCGCATCGGGCGGCTTCGGGCCGGCCCGGGCGAGCCCCGCCGGGTGAGCCGGGCGACCTACGTGCGGCCGCTTGGCGCCGCCTTCTGGACGTACGGCCATCCGCGCGTGTCGCTGACGGCCGACGGCGCCGCCGTCGAGAGCGCGTACTGCCTGATCGCCAACATGCCCGACTACGCCATGGCGCTGTCGCTGGCGCCGGGCGCTCACCCCGGCGACGGGCTGTTGGACTGGGTGGCGTTCGAGCGAGGGGGCCGGGCGGCGCTGGCGCGCTACGCGTGGGCGGTCGTGTGCCGCGGTCATGCGCGGCTGTCGCACGTCCGCACCGGACGCGCGCGCCGGCTGCGCCTCACCAGCGTGGAGCCGGTACCCGTGCAGCTCGACGGGGAGCCCGTCGGATTCACGCCGGTCGAGGTCGAGGTGGTGCCGGCGGCGCTGGTGGTCGTGATGGTATGATCGGCGCACCACGTCACCCCTCGTGAGGGAGTCATGAGCAC
>JBKOZA010000556.1:0-2188 GCA_046725675.1 Candidatus Methylomirabilota bacterium | reverse complement strand
CTGCGATCGGAGATGACCGCCCTCCAGGCGCGCTACACGACCCACGAGGCCCGTCTGGCCGCCTTGCGAGGACGGCAGAGCACGACGCTCGTCGTGAGCGCCGAGGGCGGGAAGGACAAGGCCCTGCCCCTCACACAGGTCCTCGACGTGTCCTTCCCGAACCGGATGGGCATCTTCGCCAAGAGCCGGCACTATCTGGCCGACGTCTGGGAGTTCGTGTGGGCCGATCCACGCGAGTCGAACACCGAGGGCGGCGTGTTCCCGGCGATCTACGGCACGGTGATGATGGTGCTGATCATGTCGATGCTCGTCACCCCGCTCGGCGTGCTGGCCGCCTTCTACCTCCGCGAGTACGCGCGGCAGGGGGCCTTCGTGAGCACGGTGCGGATCGCCGTGAACAACCTGGCCGGCGTGCCGTCCATCGTGTTCGGCGTCTTCGGCGTGGGGTTCTTCATCTACTTCGTGGGTGGCACCATCGACCGGCTGTTCTTCGCCGAGGCGCTGCCGACGCCGACCTTCGGCACCGGCGGGATCCTGTGGGCCTCGCTCACGCTGGCCCTGCTCACCATTCCGGTGGTGATCGTGGCGACCGAGGAGGGCCTGGCGGCCATCCCGCGCGGCATGCGGGAGGCGTCGCTAGCGCTCGGCGCCACCAAGCTCGAGACGACGCTGCGGGTCGTGCTCCCGGCCGTCATGCCGTCCATCCTCACCGGGCTCATCCTGGCCATGGCGCGGGCGGCCGGCGAGGTGGCCCCGTTGATGATCACCGGGGTGGTCAAGCTGGCCCCGGCATTGCCGATCGACGCGGCGTGGCCGTTCGTCCACCTCGACCGGAAGTTCATGCACCTCGGCTTCCACATCTACGACGTCGGCTTCCAGTCCCCCAACGTGGATGCGGCCCGACCGATGGTGTTCACCACCACGCTCCTCCTCCTCATGATCGTCGTGCTGCTGAACCTGTTTGCGATCGCCCTGCGGACCCGGCTGCGTCGCCGGTACGCCGCATCGGCGGTGTAGGAGACGTCGATGGCCGGAGCCATTCAGGTGACCGCCAGCCTCAACCCGCGTGCGGCCGCGCCCGTGCTGGAGACGCCGATGGTGGAGATCGAGCGGCTGGCGTTCTGGTACGGCGCCAAGCTGGCTCTCAAGGACGTGTCGATGTCGATCGCCAAGCACCGGGTGACGGCCTTCATCGGGCCCTCCGGCTGCGGCAAGTCCACGCTGCTGCGCTGTCTCAACCGGATGAACGACCTCGTCGACGGCGTCCGCATCACCGGCGTCATCCGGATCGGCGGCACCGACGTCCACGACCCCGGCGTGGACGTGACCGAGCTGCGGAAGCGAGTGGGCATGGTGTTCCAGAAGTCCAACCCGTTCCCGAAGTCGGTCTACGAGAACGTCGCCTACGGTCCTCGCATCCTCGGCGTCAGCCACCGCGCCGATCTGGACGCCATCGTCGAGCGCAGCCTGCGGAGCGCCGCCCTCTGGGACGAGGTCCAGGACCGGCTGGGCGACTCGGCGCTGGGGCTCTCGGGCGGCCAGCAACAGCGGCTGTGCATCGCGCGGGCGATCGCCGTCGAGCCGGACGTGCTGCTGATGGACGAGCCGTGCTCGGCGCTGGACCCGATCGCCACCGCCAAGATCGAGGAGCTGATGCTGGAGCTGAAGAACAGCTACACGATCGTCATCGTCACCCACAACATGCAGCAGGCCGCCCGCGTGTCCGACTACACTGGCTTCATGCTGCTGGGCGAGCTGGTCGAGTTCGGCGTCACCCGCGAGCTGTTCACCAACCCGCGCGATCCTCGAACCGAGGACTACATCACCGGCCGGTTCGGCTAGTGACCGGCGTCGGCGCGGCTGACGCGAGTCGTTAGACGGCGGAGGGCGAGACATGCAGCGGCATTTTCACGAGGAGCTGGAGGCGCTGAAGCAGACGCTGCTGGCCATGGGCGGGCTGGTCGAGGACCAGATCCGGCGGGTCATGACGGCGCTGCTGGAGCGCGACAACGGGCTGGCCCAGGAGGTCATCGACCGCGACCGGCAAGTGAACGCCTACGACGTCGAGGTCGACGAGAAGTGCGTGGAGCTGCTGGCCCTGCACCAGCCGACCGCCGGCGACCTGCGCTTCATCACGACCGCGATGAAGATCGTCACCGACCTCGAGCGCATCGGCGACCAGGCGGTG
>JBKOZA010000555.1:0-2638 GCA_046725675.1 Candidatus Methylomirabilota bacterium | reverse complement strand
CGACGTTCAGCAGATCGGGGCGATCGCGCTGCTGGGCCGCGGTCACGCGACCAAGGTCGGCGTGTTCGGCGACGACGTGATGGCGTCCTCCGTCTGCACCTCGTGCGGCCAGTGCGTGGCGACCTGCCCGACCGGCGCGCTGCGGCCCAAGGACGTGCCGGCCCCGGTCACGCGGCGGGTGGAGACGACGTGCCCCTACTGCGGGGTGGGCTGCGGCATCGAGCTACGGGTGACCGAGCCGCCGGAGGCCGGCGTGGCCGCCGGAGCGCACCGCGGGCGGCTGGCGATCATGGCCGACGACGTGCCTGCCAACCAGTCGAGCCGCGGCATGCTGTGCGTCAAGGGCCGCTTCGGCACCGGCTTCGTGCACGCGCGGGACCGGATCACGACGCCCCTGGTCAAGCGCGACGGCCGCTGGGTGGAGGTCGGCTGGGACGAGGCGCTCGACGCCGCCGCCGAGGGGCTGGCTCGGCACCGCGGTCGCTTCGGCGCGCTCGCCAGCGCCAAGGCCACCAACGAGGACGGCTACCTCGTGCAGAAGTTCTGTCGTGTCGTCATGGGCACCAACGACGTCGATCACTGCACGCGCCTGTGCCATTCCCCCTCGGTCGAGGCGATGCTCGCCTCGATGGGGTCGGGCGCCACCTCGAACTCGTACCAGGACTACGAGGAGGCGGGCTGCATCATGGTGGTCGGCGCCGACGCGTCGGCCAACCATCCGGTCATCGCCGTCCGCTTCCGCCGGGCGGTGAGCCACGGCGCCAAGCTGATCGTCGTCAACCCCAAGCGCATCGAGCTGTGCGACCAGGCCGACCTGTGGATCCGACAGCGTCCGGGCACCGACGTGGCGCTGTTCAACGCCATGGCTCGCGCGATCATCGACGAGGGCTTGGTCGACGAGACCTTCGTGCGCGCCCGGACGGAGGGCTTCCACGCCTGGCGAGGGTCGCTCGAGCGCTACACGCTCGCGTACGCCGAGGCCGTCGCCGGCGTGCCGGCCGCCGACATCGTGCAGGCCGCGCGCTGGTACGCTCGGCCGCCGACCCACGATCTGGAGCGGCTTCCCCGGGACGGCTCCTGCCTGGTGTGGGGCATGGGCATCACCCAGCACGTCAACGGCATCCACAACGCGCACGCGCTGCTGAATCTCGCTCTCGTCGCCGGCCAGATGGGACGCCCGGGCAGCGGCATCTCGCCGCTGCGGGGCCAGAACAACGTCCAGGGCTGTGGCGACGCCGGCTGCATCCCGACCAATCTCCCCGGCTATCAGCTCTACGGACCCGAGACCCTGGACCGCTTCGAGGCCGCCTGGGGCGTGCGTCCGCCCGGCCGCACCGGCCGCGTCGTCACCGAGATGGTCGAGGGCTGCCTCACCGGCGACACGCGCGCGATGTACGTGGTCGGCGAGAACCCGCTGCTCTCCGAGCCCGACCTTCACCACGCCGAGAAGGCGATCGGCCAGCTCGACTTCCTGATCGTCCAGGACCTCTTCATGCACGAGACGGCCGAGCGCGCACACGTGTTCCTGCCCGCGGCGGCCTTCGCCGAGAAGGACGGCACGTTCACCAACTCCGAGCGGCGCGTGCAGCGCGTCCGGGCCGCCATACCGCCACCCGGCCACGCCCGCCCGGACTGGTGGATCACCGCCGAGCTGGCCAAGCGGGTGGCGGGGCGCGTGGGGATCGTGGTCGGCCGCCAGTTCGACTACGCCGGCGCCGCCCAGATCTTCGACGAGATGGCGCGGTTGACGCCGTTCCTGGGTGGCCTCTCGCACGCGCGTCTCGACCGCGAGGGCGGGCTGCAGTGGCCCTGCCCCACGTCTGATCATCCGGGCACGCGCTACCTCTACGCGGAGTCGTTTCCCCGCGGCCGGGCTCGCTTCATCCCCGCCCGCCAGATCGAGGAGGCCGCCGAGCTTCCCGACGCCGAGTACCCGTTCGTCCTCAACACGGGACGGCTGCTCTATCACTGGCACGGGGGGACGCTCACGCGGCGCGTGGAGGGCCTGGTGGAGCTGGCGCCCCGGCTGGAGATCGCCATTCATCCCAGCGACGCGCGCCGGATCGGCGTCGACACCGGCGGGCGGCTGCGGGTGGAGTCGCGGCGCGGTGAGCTGACCGGGCACGCGCACGTGACCGAGGCCGTACGCCCGGGCGCGATCTTCATCCCGTTCGTCAAGCTGGCCGACTCGGCCGCCAACTTCCTGACGAACTCGGCCTCGGACCCGGTTTCCAAGATCCCCGAGTACAAGGTCTGCGCCGTTCGCCTCGAGCGCCTCGGCTGAGTCGCCCCGTCCCGCCCGCCGCAAGGAGCCCGCGATGACGCGACCCGCGATGTTCGTCGTCAAGGCCACCATCGCCCCCGAGCGCGAGGCGGCCTTCAACGAGTGGTACGACACGGTGCGGTCCACCGAGGCGGCACGGGTCCCGGGCTGCACCGGCATGCGTCGCTACGCCGCCATGCCGCTCGAGAGCGCTCACGCCGGCGTCGAGCCCTGGCAGTACATGGTCTGCTACGACTTCGAGTCGGAGGAGGCGCTCCAGGCCTTCGTTCGCTCCGACACGCTGCGCGCGATGACCAGGGACTATGACGCCCGCTTCGGCGGTGCCGGCGACCGGGCGCGCTTCGCATACCGGCA
>JBKOZA010000554.1:0-1948 GCA_046725675.1 Candidatus Methylomirabilota bacterium | reverse complement strand
GCCGAGACGATCGCCGCCGAGGACGTGCTGCACGACCTCGGCGCGATCAGCATGATGTCCTCCGACTCGCAGGCGATGGGGCGGATCGGCGAGGTGATCATCCGCACCTGGCAGACGGCCGACAAGATGAAGCAGCAGCGCGGCCCGTTGCCCGGCGAGACCGCCGGCGACGACAACCGCCGCGTGAAGCGCTACGTCGCCAAGTACACGATCAACCCCGCCATCGCCCACGGGCTGGCCGAGCACGTGGGCTCGGTGGAGGTCGGCAAGCTCGCCGACCTCGTCGTCTGGAAGCCGGCGTTCTTCGGCGTCAAGCCGGAGCTGGTGGTCAAGGGGGGCCTGATCGCCTGGGCCGCCATGGGCGATCCCAACGCCTCGATCCCCACGCCGCAGCCGGTGCTCTATCGCCCGATGTTCGGGGCGCTCGGCCGCGCCCGCGCGAGCACGGCGCTGACGTTCGTCTCGGGTGCGGCGCTGGCCGCGGACGTTCCCCGGCGGCTGGGCCTGGCGCGCCGCGCCGTGGCGGTGGCCCGCTGCCGCGCGATCGGCAAGCGGGACATGGTCCACAACGACGCGCTGCCCCGTCTCGAGGTCGACCCGGAGACATACGAGGTCCAGGCCGACGGCGAGCGCCTCACGTGCGAGCCGGCCAGGGTCCTGCCGATGGCCCAGCGATACTTCCTGTTCTAGTGGTGCACGATCAGCCTTCCCCGAGTGCCGCGCCCGTCGTCGTCACGACTCCGCGCGCTGCTGTCGGCGCGACCGATCTCGGCGATCGGGTGCGAGACGCGATCGTGCTCACCGCGGAGGAGCGGCGATGGGGCCGGCGTCGTGTGACCACGCGTGGCGGGCGCGAGCTGGCGCTGGCGCTGCCGACCGGCAGCGTGCTGAGCCCGGGCGCCGTGCTCCACGTCGACGCCGACTGGTACGTCGTGGTCGAGGCGGCGCCGGAACCGGTCCTGGCCGTGCGGCCGCGCTCACGCGAGGATGAGCTGCGGGTGGCGTTCGAGGTCGGTAATCGCCACTTCACGCTGGCCGTGGACGGCGCGCGGCTGCTGGTGCCCGACGATCCGGCGATGGAGCAGCTTCTGCGCCGGCTCGACCTGCCGTTCGAGCGCGTGCGTGCCGTCTTCGTGCCGCTCGGCCACGGGCACCGGCATGACTAACGCCCTTCTGGCCGCCCTGCAGTTCGCCGACGGGCTGTTTCCGGCCGGGGGCTTTGCCCACTCGCTCGGGCTGGAGACCTACGTGCAAGATGGTGTCGTGCGCGACCGCGCGGGCCTGGAGGAGCTCGTGGCCGCGCACCTCGAGGGCTCGGCGGGCCCGGCCGACGCCGTTGCCGTGGCGGCCGGCGTCCGGATCGCGGCCGAAGGTGACGTGCCGGCCTGGATCGGGCTCGACGAACGGCTGGAGGCGATGAAGCCCGTGCCGGAGACGCGCGAGGCCAGCCGCCAGATGGGCCGGCAGACGCTGCGGGTGGCGGCGGCGCTGGGCCCCGACGCGTTCCTCACGGAGCTGGCGCGCGCGGTCGACGACGGCCTCGCGCCCGGGCATCATGCCGCGGTGTTCGGCGCCGCCCTCGGCCGCGCCGGCGTCGCACCCGAGCTGGCGGCGGCGGCCTACCTGCACTCGACGGCGGCGCTGCTGGTGGGCGCCGGCCTCCGGCTGATCGCGCTCGGCCAGCTCGACGGGCAGCGCGTGCTGGCCGCGATGAGGCCGCGCATCGCCCGGCTCGCCTCGGTCGCCGCCGATGCCGGGCCCGCCGACATGTGGTCGTTCAATCCAGGGCTGGAGCTGGCCGGCCTCCGTCACGCGACGCTCGAGTCGCGACTCTTCCGGTCGTGAGCGCGCCGCTTCCGCGCCCGCTGAAGCTCGGCATCGGCGGTCCGGTCGGCTCGGGCAAGACCGCGCTGGCCGAGGCCCTGTGCCTGCGCCTGCGCGACGGCCT
>JBKOZA010000553.1:0-5622 GCA_046725675.1 Candidatus Methylomirabilota bacterium | reverse complement strand
CGTCAGGCGAGGGAGGCGCGGATCTCGGCGACGATCGCCTGGGCCGCCGCGACGGGATCCGGCGCGGCCGTGATCGGCCGGCCCACGACCAGATAGTCCGCGCCGGCACGCGCCGCGGCTTCCGGCGTCGCCGTCCGCGCCTGATCGTCGTCGCGCTCGGCGGGCCGGATGCCCGGCGTGACGATCACCCAGCGACGCCCCAGGGCCAGGCGCAACGGCGAGATCTCTTTCGGCGAGGCAACGCAGCCGTCGAGTCCGGCCTCGCGCGCGTGCCCGGCCAAGTGCAGGACGTGCGCTTCCACCGTGCCGTGCACGCCGACCTCCACCTCCAGCGCCCGCCGGTCCAGGCTCGTGAGCACGGTGACGCCCAGCACGAGCGGGCGCGGCAGCGCGAACTCCGCGGCCGCCGCCGTCGCCGCCTCGGCCGCCGCGCGAAGCGTCGCCAGGCCGCCGCTGGCGTGGACGTTCAGCATGAACACGCCCAGACGGGTGGCCTCGCGGACGGCGCCGGCCACCGTGTTGGGAATATCGTGGTACTTCAGGTCGAGGAACACCCGGTAGCCGCGCTTGCGCGCGCGCTCGACGGCGGCGGGCCCGGCCGCCGTGAAGAGCTGCGAGCCGATCTTGCACCCGCCCACGACCCCGCTCAGCCGCTCGAGCAATGCCTCCGCCGCGTCCAGCCGCTCGACGTCCAGCGCGACGTACAACCGGTCCGACGGGGTCGGGGAGGTCGGCGACTCAACCATCCGCGTGGTACTCCTGCAGGCTGCGCACCTGGTGCTCCTCCTTGAGCAGGGTCTCGATGGCGCCGATGGCGGCCTGGGCGCCGTCCACCGTGAGGTAGTAGGGGACGTTGAGGTTCACGGCGGCGCGGCGGATGAGGTACGAGTCCTTGCGGGCGCGGCCGTCGCCCGGGGTCTCGATGACCATGGCGATCTCGCCCTGCTTCATGAGATCGACGACGTTCGGGCGACCGGCATCGCCGACCTTGTGGGTCATCTCCACCGTGATGCCCTGGCGCTCCAGGACGCGGGCGGTGCCGGCGGTGGCGACCAGTCCGAAGCCCATCTCCACGAGCCGGCGGGCCAGCGGGGTCACCGTGCGCTTGTCGCGCTGGCGGACCGAGATGAAGATCTTGCCGGCGGCGGGCAGCGTCGAGCCGGCGGCGATCTGGGCCTTGAGGTAGCTCTTTCGGAAGTCGCGGTCGATGCCCATCACTTCCCCGGTCGACTTCATCTCGGGCCCGAGGACGGTGTCGACCTGGGGAAACTTGATGAACGGGAACACGGACTCCTTGACCGCGACGTGCCGGTACTCGACCTCCTCGATGGCGGCCAGCCGCTCGAGCTTCTCGCCGAGCAAGGCGCCGGTCGCGACCTTGGCCAGCGGCACGCCGATGGCCTTGGACACGAACGGCACCGTGCGGGAGGCGCGCGGGTTGACCTCCAGCACGTAGACCACGTCGTTGCGGATGGCGAACTGCACGTTGATCAGCCCCACGACCCCGAGCGCCGTGGCCAGCGCCTTGGTCTGCGCGCACAGGACGCGCACCTGGGCGTCGTCGAGCGAGTACGCGGGCAGCGCGCAGGCGGCGTCGCCCGAGTGCACGCCGGCCTTCTCGATGTGCTCCATGACCCCGCCGACCACGACCCGCTCACCGTCGGCCACGGCATCCACGTCGATCTCGAGCGCGTCCTCCAGGAACTTGTCGATGAGGACCGGGTGCTCGGGGGCGACCTGGACGGCCTCGGCGACGAACTGCACGAGATCCTGGTCGTCGTAGACGATCTGCATGGCCCGGCCGCCCAGCACGTAGGAGGGCCGCACCAGCACCGGGTAGCCGATCCCCCGGGCGATCGTCTGCGCCTCGGCCACCGAGCGGGCGGTCGCGCCTGTCGCCTGGTTGAGGCCCAGCTCGGTGATGAGCGCGTTGAAGCGCTGGCGATCCTCGGCGCGGTCGATGGCGTCGGGCGAGGTGCCGAGGATGGGAACCCCCGCCTGCTGCAGCGGCACCGCCAGCTTGAGCGGCGTCTGGCCGCCGAACTGCACGATGACCCCGAGCGGCCGCTCCTTCTCGACGATGTTGAGGACGTCCTCCAGCGTGAGCGGCTCGAAGTACAGGCGATCGGACGTGTCGTAGTCGGTCGACACCGTCTCCGGGTTGCAGTTGACCATGATCGCCTCCACGCCCAGCTCCTTGAGCGCGAAGGCGGCGTGCACGCAGCAGTAGTCGAACTCGATGCCCTGACCGATGCGGTTGGGCCCGGAACCGAGGATGATGACCTTGCGGCGGTCCGACGGCGGTGCCTCGTCCTCCTCCTCGTAGGTCGAGTAGAGGTAGGGCGTGTGAGCCACGAACTCGGCCGCGCAGGTGTCGATCGTCTTGAATGTCACCACGATCCCGTGGCGCTTGCGCAGCGCGCGGACCTGGAGCTCGCTGCTGCCGGTGAGGGCGGCGATCCGCCGGTCGGCGACGCCGAGCTGTTTGGCCTTGCGGAGCACCGCCGGCGTGGTCAGGGCGGCCCGGGCGATCTCGGCCTCGAAGGCGACGACCTCCCGGATGTTCTCGAGGAACCACGGGTCGATCTTCGACAGCGCGTGGACGTCGGCCGTCGTCATCCCGGCCCGGTAGGCGTCGCCGATGGCGAACAGCCGATCGGGCGTCGGCACCCGCAGCAGGTGGCGCAGCTCCTCGAGGTCGACCGGCCGCTCCAGCGTGAGGGCCCAGCGGTCCTGCTCGAGCGACCGCACGGCCTTCTGCAGCGCTTCCTTGAAGGTCCGGCCGATCGCCATGACCTCCCCGACGGACTTCATCTGGGTCGTCAGCGTGCGGTCCGCCTCGGGGAATTTCTCGAACGCCCAGCGCGGGATCTTGACCACGCAGTAGTCGAGCACGGGCTCGAAGCTGGCCGGCGTCTCCCGCGTGATGTCGTTGCGGATCTCGTCGAGGCGATAGCCCACCGCCAGCTTGGCGGCGATCTTGGCGATCGGGAAACCGGTGGCCTTGGAGGCGAGCGCGGAGGAGCGGCTGACCCGCGGGTTCATCTCGATGACGACCATCCGGCCGTCGTCGGGATTGACGGCGAACTGGATGTTCGAGCCGCCCGTCTCCACGCCGATCTCGCGGATGATGGCGGCTGCCGCGTCGCGCATGAGCTGGTACTCTTTGTCGGTGAGTGTTTGAGCGGGAGCGACAGTAATCGAGTCCCCGGTGTGGACCCCCATGGGGTCGACGTTCTCGATCGAGCAGATGATAACGACGTTGTCCGCGAGGTCGCGCATCACCTCGAGCTCGAACTCCTTCCAGCCGATGACCGACTCCTCGATGAGCACGCTGCCGGCCGGCGACATCGCCAGGCCCCAGCGGACCGCGCCCTCCAGCTCCTCGGGGTTGTAGGCGACCGAGGCGCCGGTGCCGCCGAGCGTGAAGGACGGGCGGATGAGGGCCGGATAGCCGGTGTGCCGGACCACCGCCTTGGCCTCGTCGACCGAGCGGGCGAACCCGGAGCGCGGCACGCCGAGGCCGATGCGCTCCATCGCCCGCTTGAACAGGTCGCGGTCCTCGGCCGTCTTGATGGCCGGGATCTTGGCCCCGATCAGCTCGACGCCGAACCGGTCGAGCGTGCCGTTCTCGGCGAGCGCGACGGCCAGGTTCAGCGCGGTCTGGCCGCCCAGCGTGGGCAGCAGCGCATCGGGGCGCTCGCGCGCGACGATCTTGCCGACGAACTCGGGGGTGAGGGGCTCGACGTAGGTCCGGGCGGCCATCTCGGGGTCGGTCATGATCGTGGCGGGGTTGCTGTTCACGAGGACGATATCGAAGCCTTCCTCGCGAAGCGCCCGGCAGCCCTGCGTCCCCGAGTAATCGAACTCGCAGGCCTGGCCGATGACGATGGGCCCCGAGCCGATGATGAGGATCTTCCGGAGGTCGGTGCGCCTGGGCATTACTCCTCGACCAGCCCGTAGACGATCGACGTCTCCGGCGTGGCTTCCTCGCGCTTGTAGAGCACATCGTCCAGCCGGCCGCCGCCGATCCACACGACCTGGCCGTCGCCCCAGAGGTTCTCGCCCAGCACGCTCATGCGGCGGTCGACGCGCTCGCGGATGGCCTTGGCCTCCAGCGAGGCGTCGCTCTGCGTCGTGAACGACGTCCATTCCGGCTTCTCGCCGGCGGCGTCGGTCTTGCGGTAAGAGATCAGGTACTTCGGCATGGCCTGGATTCAGCCTCCGTGCGGCGCCCGCCCGGCGGGCGCCATCAGGTCGATGAACCTCCCAAACAGATAGCTCGCGTCGTGCGGGCCCGGCGAGGCCTCCGGGTGGTACTGCACGCAAAAGACGGGCAGCTCGCGATGCCGGAGCCCCTCGCACGTGTCGTCGTTCAGGTTGAGGTGGGTCGGCTCCCAGCCGGCCGCGGCCACCGAGTCGGGATCGACGGCGAAGTTGTGGTTCTGCGAGGTGATCTCGACGCGGCCGGTAGCCAAATCGCGCACCGGATGGTTGGCGCCGTGGTGGCCGAAGGGAAGCT
Source organism: Candidatus Methylomirabilota bacterium (assembly GCA_046725675.1). Taxonomy (GTDB): domain Bacteria; phylum Methylomirabilota; class Methylomirabilia; order Rokubacteriales; family CSP1-6; genus AR5. The sequence continues at coordinate 1,100 of JBKOZA010000553.1, read as the reverse complement.
TGTAGGTGCGGCCCCCGGCCGCCAGACCGATGATCTGGTGGCCCAGGCAGATCCCGAAGATGGGCACCCGGCCGATCAGGCCGCGCACCGAGTCGACGAGGTAGGGGACCCCCTCGGGATCGCCGGGGCCGTTGGACAGGAACACCCCGTCCGGCTCGTGCTCGAGCACGCCCGCACTCGGCGTGCTGGCCGGCACCACGACGACCTCGCAACCGGCCGTGCGAAGCTGCCGGAGGATGTTGAGCTTGATCCCGGCGTCGTAGGCGACCACCTTGAAGCGCGCCGGCGGCGGCGTGGTGTAGCCGCGCTCGAGCTTCCACTCGCCCTGGGACCAGCCGTAGGGGTGCTCGACGGTGACGTGGCGCACCAGGTCCTGGCCGACGATCTGCGGCAGCGCCTGCACACGCTGGCGCACGCGGTCGGTGTCGAGGTCGGTGGACGAGATGATCCCGTCCTGCGAGCCGTGGTCGCGCAGGTGACGGGTCAGCGCGCGGGTGTCGATGCCCTGCAGCCCGACGATGTCGTGGTTCTTGAGGTACTGATCGAGGCTGATGCGGCCCCGCCACGACGAGGGGTAGGGCGAGGCCTCCTTCACGATGAGGCCGTTGGCCCAGGGCCGCCGCGACTCGACGTCCTCGTCGTTGCACCCGTAGTTACCGATCAGCGGGTACGTCAGCATGACGATCTGCCCGCGATAGGACGGATCGGTGAGGATCTCCTGGTAGCCGGTCATGGCCGTGTTGAAGATGACCTCGCCCGCGGCCTCACCCCGGGCGCCCAGGGCCTCGCCGCGAAACACGCGGCCGTCGCGCAGGACCAGGACCGCCTCGCTCACTCCCATGCGACCGTGCCTCCCACGATCGTCTTCCACGGCCGCCCCGTCAGCGACCAGCCGCCGAACGGCGTGTTGCGGCTCCGGGACTGGAACTTCGCCGGGTCCACCGTCCACGTGGCGCCCGGGTCGATCAGCGTGACGTCCGCCGCCGCCCCCGGCGCCAGGCTGCCACCCGGGAGCCCGAGCAGGCGCGCGGGATCGCGGCTCAGCCGCGAGACCAGCGTCGCCAGCGGCAGGATGCCCGGCTTCACCAGCCGGTCCAGCA
>JBKOZA010000552.1:0-12199 GCA_046725675.1 Candidatus Methylomirabilota bacterium | reverse complement strand
CCAGCACGCGCGTCTCGGCCAGCGTGCCGTTCATCTTCCAGTTGCCGATGACCAGCGGCGTGCGCATCAGGCCTCCGTCAGGGCCTCCACGCCCGGCAGCGTCCGGCCCTCGAGAAACTCCAGGAAGGCGCCGCCGGCGGTCGAGATGTACCCGATGCGGTCGGCCACGCCGGCCTGGTTCACCGCCGCCACCGTGTCGCCGCCCCCGATGACGGAGAACGCGCCGGACGAGGCCACGGCCCGGCCGACCGCCACGGTGCCGGTGGCGAACGCCGGCTTCTCGAAGACGCCCATGGGCCCGTTCCACACGATGGTCTTCGCGTTCTTCAGCACGGCGGCGAAATGCTCCACCGTCAGCGGGCCGATGTCGAGCCCCATCTGCCCGGCCGGGATGTCGCGCACCGACACCGCCCGTCCCGAGGGGCTGTCGAGCCCGCCGGCGACGACGGCGTCGACCGGCAGCACGATCTGGACGCCCCGTCGCCGGGCCGTCTCCAGTGCCGAGCGCGCCGTCTCGATGCGGTCGGTCTCCACGAGCGACTTGCCCACGCCGTGGCCGAGCGCGCGCAGGAAGGTGAAGGCCATGCCGCCGCCGATGAGGAGCGCATCGACGCGGGCCAGCAGGTTCTCGACGAGGGCCAGCTTGTCCGAGACCTTGGCGCCACCCAGCAGGGCGGCCACCGGACGCGCGGGCGACTCGAGGATGCGGCCGAGCGCTTCCAGCTCGCGACGCATCAGCAGTCCGGCGGCGGCCGGCCGCAGGTGATGGGTGATGGCGGCGATGGAAGCGTGGGCGCGATGGGCGGCCGCGAAGGCGTCGTTGACGTACACGTCGGCCAGGGCGGCCAGGCGCCGCGCGAAGGCGTCGTCGTTGGCCTCCTCCTCGCGATGGAAGCGCAGGTTCTCGAGCAGGAGCACCTGGCCCGGCTTCAGCTCGTGGGCCATGCGTTCGACCGCCTCGCCCACGCAGTCCGGCGCCAGCGGCACCGGCTGCTCGAGCAGCGCCGTGAGCCGCTCGGCCACCGGCCGGAGGGAGTACGTCGGATCGGGGCCGCCCTTCGGCCGCCCCAGGTGGGAGGCGAGGACGACAGCGGCCCCGCGCTCGAGGGCCAGGCGGAGAGTGGGCAGCACCGCGGTCAGCCGCGTGTCGTCGGAGACCGCCCCGTGCTCGAGCGGCGCGTTGAGGTCGGCGCGCACGAAGGCGCGCCGACCTCCCAGCTCGAGCTGCTCGATGGACAGCTTCACCGCCGGCTACAGCGTCTTGGCGATGAACCGGATGAGGTCCCGCACGCGGCACGAGTAGCCGTACTCGTTGTCGTACCAGGCGAGCACCTTGATCATGGTGCCGTCCACCAGCGCCGTCGACGGCAGGTCGACGATCGAGGAGTGCGGGTTGCCGTTGAAGTCACACGACACCAGCTCCTCGTCGGTGGCGTCCAGGATGCCCTTGAGCGGTCCCGCCGCCGCCTCGCGGAACGCCTCGTTGACCGCCTCCACCGAGGCCGGCTTCTCCAGCTCGGCCGTGAGGTCGACCACCGACACGTTGGGCGTCGGCACGCGGATGGCGATGCCGTCGAGCTTGCCCTTGAGCTTGGGCAGCACGAGACCGACCGCGGTGGCGGCGCCGGTGGTGGTGGGGATCATGCTGACGGCGCCGGCTCGCGCGCGCCGCAGGTCCTTGTGCGGGAAGTCGTGGATCGGCTGATCGTTGGTGTAGGAGTGCACGGTCGAGGCGAAGCCTCGCTTGATGCCGAACTTCTCGTCGAGCACCTTGGCCGTGGTGGCCAGGCAGTTCGTGGTGCAGGAGGCGTTGGAGATGATGCGATGCTTGGCGGGGTCGTAGACCTTCTCGTTGACCCCGAGCACCAGGGTGACGTCCGGATCCTTGGCCGGGGCCGTGATGATCACCTTCTTGGCACCGGCCGTGATGTGCTTGGAGGCGGTGGCGGTGTCGCGGAAGAGCCCGGTCGACTCCACCACCACGTCGACGCCCAGGTCGCGCCAGGGCAGTTGGGCCGGGTCCTTGATGGCGCATACACGCACCTCGCGCCCGTTCACGAAGATCGCCTCGCCCTTGCGGCCGACCTCGGCCGGCAGCGCGCCGTGGACGGAATCGTGCTTGAGCAGGTGCGCGAGGGTTTTGGCGTCGGCCAGGTCGTTGACGCCGACGATCTCGACGTCGCGCGTCTCCAGGGCAGCCCGGAAGAACACGCGGCCGATACGACCAAACCCGTTGACACCGACTCGAATGCTCATGGCAGGGCTCCTTGTGGGGCGAACTGAATCAATCGCTCAAACGTCTTGCAAGTTCGCGTCAAGTATACGGCCTCTCAGCGTACCCGGGCAACTGTGAGCACTCCCACCTGGGCGGCGCCCGCCACGCGCAGCGCGCGGGCACACTCGGCGGCGGTGGCGCCGGTGGTCAGCACGTCGTCCACCACCACGACGTGGTGGCCGGCGGCGGCCGGATCGGCGGCGAACGCCCCGCGCACGTTGGCGCGCCGCTGGGCGGCGCCGAGCTCGCTCTGCGGCAGGGTGGCCCGTACGCGGGCCAGCCAGCGGGGCCGCACGCGCAGCGCCAGACGGGCGGCAACTTCTTCCGCAAGCAGCGCGGCCTGGTTGTAGCCGCGCTCGTGCTCACGGGCGCTCGGCAACGGCACCGGGACCAGCCCGCCCACGCCGGCGGCGAGCCGGTCACCCCACTGCGCGAGCACCAGGGCGGCCAGCGGGCGCGCCAGTGTCCTCCGACCCTCGAACTTGAACGCGTGGATCGCCTCCCGGACGACGCCCGTGTAGTCGGCGGCGGCCCGCGCCCAGTCCCAGGCCGGGGGCTCGGCGACGCAGGCGCCACACTCGCGCGGGGCGCCGACGGGCAGCGGCACACCGCACCGCTCGCAGCAGGGTGGGCCGAGGCGCGGGATGGCGTTCCAGCACGCGCCGCAGAGCGGATCACGCCGCCCGTCGGCCAGGGTCGCGCCGCACACCGGGCACAGCGCTGGGAAGACGAGGTCGAGGGCGGCCAGCGCCCACGCGCGCATCGGACCACTCAGCGGGTCGGCGAGGAGGGACGGAGCGTGTTCCAGCGATGGCACTGGGCGCACCGGTCCTGCCACGTCGGCGCCGTCGTGCCGCAGGCCGCGCAGCGATGCGGCCAGTCGAAGGCGTGGCCCAGGCGCAGCGCGCGACGGTACTCGTCGAAGGCGTCGCGCGTCTGGCCGCGTCGCTCGAAGATGGCGCCCAGGAACGCGTGCACGACCGGCGAGTCGGGCACCCGCACTTCGAGCTTCTCGAACTGCTCGGCCGCCTCGTCCAGCATCTCCAGCTCGAAGTACACCCGGCCCAGCGCGGCGGCCAGGCCGAGATCGTCGGGAACCCGCTCGCACGCCGCGCGATAGAGCGCGATCATCCGGCCCGGCCGATCCTCCCGGCGATAGACGCGCTCCAGGCGGGCGAGCAGCGGCAGCATCGGCCGCGTCTCCGCCGCGCGCTCCCACGTGCGGACGGCCTCGCGATGATCGCCGGCCGCCTCGAGGGCGTCGCCGAGCGCGAGGACACCCGGAAGGAACTCACGGTCCGCCCGCAAGGCCGCCCGGAAGTGCGCGACGGCGGCGCTCGGATCGGCGCGGGCCAGCTCCAGGCGTCCCAGCTCGTAGTAGCCGACCGCCAGCCACTCCGACTCGATGGGGCGGTCGGCCGGTGGCGTCGCCGTCAGGAGCCGTTGCTGGAGGCCCACCGCGTCGTCCCAATCGCCCGCCTCGATGGCGAAGTCGCGCAGCCCGCGCAGGGCCTCGGCGTGGCCGGGCCAGCGCTGCAAGAGGAAGCGATAGAGCGTGCGCGCTTCCTCGTCGCGTCCCGCCTCCCGGGCCTCGCGCGCGCGTCGCACGGTGTCGAGCGCCTGGGGATCGTCGGAGCCGGAAGGGGGCGCCGGACGGCCGCCGACCCAGCGAGCCAGGGAGCGGCCCACTGACACCAGGGTGGAGAGGGACGGGGTCATGCGACGGAACGGGCGCGGGGCGCGGGCACGAGCGCGCGACGGCGGAGCGTCACCCGGCGGTGGCCCGCTCCTCTTCCTCGACCGCGCGCTGGCAGTCGATGCAGTAGCGCGCGAAGGGCAGCGCCTCCAGCCGCTTGTCGGCGATCGTCTCGCCGCACCGCTCGCAGTTGCCGAACGAGCCGTTGTCGATCTTCTCGAGCGCCGCCACCACGTCGCGCAGCAGTCGCCGGTCGCCGTTGCCGAGCTCGAAGAAGAACTCGCGGGTGTAGGCGGTGTTCGCCTGATCCCCCAGGTCCTTGATGGCGTCGTCTTCCTGGTCCTTGCCGTACGAGGCGCTGCGACCGACTCCATCGGCGAGCTGCTCGCGCTTCTCCAGGAGGCGCTGCTTGAAGCTCGCCAGTCGTTCCTTCTTCATCACGACCTCCCTGGCGACTTTCCGTCGTGACGGACACGCTAGCATGCGGTCCCCAAGGGTGCAAGACGCGCGTCACGCACTGTCCACGGGAATGGACGGTGCGTCGCCCCAGAGACGCTCGAGCGCGTAGTACGCGCGCGTGTCCTCGAGAAACACGTGCATCAGCACGTCGCCGTAGTCGAGGAGGACCCAGCCGCTCTCGGTCGTGCCCTCGGCGTGCAGTGGCCGCACGCCGTCCTGCTTGAGCTCGGCGCGGATCGCGTCGGTGATCGAGGCCAGGTGCGTGGTGGACCGGCCGCTGCACACGAGGAAATAGTCGGTCACGTTGGACAGCGTCTTGACGTCGAGCACGACGAGGTCGATCGCCTTGCGATCGAGGGCGGCCCGCGCCGCCAGTTTCGCCTTGTGCTCCGCGGACAGGGTCGCCGTCACGCCGACGGGGTGAGGTAGAGGCCGCGGGCCCGGATGTACTCGATCGTCGCCGGCGGCAGCCGGAACGCCAGCGACCGGCCCTCGCGCACGCGCCGCCGTAGCTCGGACGCCGACAGCGGGAGCGAGGTGGCGTGCGCGACCACGACCCCCCGCGCCGGCAGCGGTCGGCCGGCGTCGGCGTGGACGAAGCCGCCGTCGACGCCGATCTCGCGCAGGACCTTCTGGGCCGCCGCGCTCTCGGGATCGAATGCGCTGCCGGCGCGCGGGATCACCACCAGCCGGGCGAGGCTGGCGACGCGGCGCGGCTCGCGCCAGCTCAGCAGGTCGAGGAACGTCTCGGAGCCGACGACGAGGAACAGGGCGTCGCCGCCGGCGGCCAGCGCCTCCAGCGTGTCGACGGTGTACGAGGGACCGCTGCGCCGCAGCTCCACATCCGAGACGGCGAAGCGCGGGTGGCCGGCGATGGCCAGGCGCACCATCTCGAAGCGGTCGGCGGCCGGCGCCAGCTGGGCGGCCGGCTTGTGCGGCGGCGCGGCGGCGGGCACGAACAGCACGCGGTCGAGCCCGAGCTGCTCGAGGATCTCGTCGGCCAGCAGCAGATGCCCGTAGTGGATGGGATTGAAGGACCCGCCGAGAACGGCGACGCGGGCCAAGCTCAGTCCCGGACCTGCCCGTCGCCGTGGACGATGAACTTGGTGGTGGTCAGCTCGCGCACGCCCACCGGACCCCGGGCGTGCACGCGCGAGGTCGAGATGCCCATCTCGGCGCCCATCCCGAACTGGTTGCCGTCCACCAGCCGCGTGGAGGCGTTGACGAGGACGGCGGCGGCGTCGACCTCGCGGGTGAAGCGGCGCGCGTGGGCGAGGTTGCTGGTCACGATCGCCTCGGCCAGCCCGCTGCCGTGCCGGCGGATGTGCTCGACGGCGGCGTCGAGGCCGTCGACGACGCGGATGGCGAGGACGAGGTCGAGATACTCCTCGTCCCAGTCGGCGGCCGACGCCGGGCGCGCCGTCGGCACGCGGTCAAGGGTCTCCGGGCAGCCCCGCAACTCGACCCCGCTCTCGCGCAGCCGCGCGGCCACCTGCGGCAGGAACCGGTCGGCGACGGCGCGGTCGACCAGCAGCGTCTCCAGGGCGTTGCACACGCTCGGCCGGTTCGCCTTGGCGTTCACGACGATGGCGGTGGCCATGTCGAGGTCGGCGAAGGCGTCCACGAACACGTGCACGAGCCCCTTGTCGTGCTTCAGCACGGGCACGCGCGAGCGCTCGGCCACCCAGGCCACGAACGCCTCGCCGCCGCGGGGGATGATGAGGTCGATCAAGCCGGCCTGCTCCAGCATCGCCGCCACGGCCGTCCGGTCGGCCACGTCGATGAACTGGATGGCCTCGGGCGGCGCGCCGGTCTTCTCCAGGGCCTTGGCCAGGACGGCGGCGATGAGCGCGTTGGACTCGATGGCCTCACTGCCCCCGCGCAGCACGACCGCGTTGCCCGACTTCACGCACAGCCCCGCCGCGTCGGCGGTGACGTTCGGCCGCGATTCGTAAATGAACCCGATGACCCCCAGCGGCACTCGCACGCGGGCGATCTCCAGCCCGTTGGGCCTCCGCCACGTGTCGGTCGTCTCGCCGATCGGATCGGGCAGCGCCGCGATCTCGCGCAGCCCGGCCGCCATCGTCTCGATGCGGATATCGGTCAGCGTGAGGCGATCGAGGAACGCCCGAGTGACCCCGCCGGACCGCGCCCGCTCGAGATCGGCGCGGTTGGCCTCGAGAATCGCAGCCGTCTTCTCCTCGAGCCCCCGGGCCATCTGCAGCAGGGCCTCGTTCTTGGTGCGCGTGGAGGACAGCGCGAGCAACCGCGCCGCCTCTCGCGCCGCCCGGGCCTTCGTGACGACCAGTCGCGTGACGTCCATGCCTAGCTCTTTCTGTGTCAGGTGGGAGCGACCGCCATCCCCCCGACACCAACGGGAACCCGCCAGCCCGATGTTCCTCGCACGCTTCGAACCGCACGGCCCGCGTTGACCGTTCGACTCGACTACAAAATGACGAGGTTGTCGCGGTGGATGACCTCGTCGAAGCTCTTGTAGCCGAGGCGGAGCTCGATCTCGCGCGTCTTGGCGCCGCGGATGCGACGGAGCTCCGGCGCGTCGAAGTTCACCAACCCCCGCGCGAACTCCTTGCCCTCCTCCTCGGTCACGACCGCCACCACCTCCCCGGCGGCGAAATCGCCGTCGACCTTCACGACGCCCGAGGGCAGCAGGCTCTTGCCCCCCAGAGTTAATGCCTGGACCGCGCCCGCGTCAACCGTCAGCCGCCCCTGGGGCGGAACAGCGAATGCGATCCATCGTTTGCGGGCTCCCAGACGATCGGTCCGGGGGGCGAAGAAGGTCCCCAGCGGCTCGCCGCCGAGGAGCCGGGCCAGGACGCGCTCGGTCCGGCCGTTGGCGATGATCATCGGCACGCCGGCCGAGGCGGCCTTCTGGGCGGCCTGGAGCTTGGTGGCCATCCCTCCGACCGCCCCGGCTCCGGCTCCATCCCAGACGAGGCGGGCGATGTCGTCGGTGACCGCCTCCACGGTGTCGAGCTTTCGGGCGTCGCGATCGACGGCCGGGTTGGCGGTGTAGAGGCCGTCGACGTCGGTGAGGAGCACGAGCAGGTCGGCCTCGATGAGCGAGGCGACCAGCGCGCTGAGGTTGTCGTTGTCGCCGACCTTGATCTCCTCGACCGCGACCGTGTCGTTCTCGTTCACGACGGGCAGCACACCGAAGCGGAGCAGCGCCAGCAGCGTGTTGCGCGCGTTGAGGTACCGCGCCCGGTCGCCGATGTCCTGGGCGGTCAGCAGCACCTGCCCCACCGCCAGGCCGTGACGCTTGAACGCGGCCTCGTAGTGGCGCATGAGCGCCGACTGGCCGACGGCGGCCGCCGCTTGCTTGTCCGGCATCGAGCGCGGGCGATGCGACAGCGCCAGGCGCGCCATCCCGGTGGCGATGGCCCCCGAGGTGACGAGGACGACCTCGCGCCCCGCCTCGCCGCGCGCCGCCACCAGGTCGGCGGCGAGGGCGCCGATGCGACGGCGGTCGGGCCCCGCGGCCGGCGTGGTGACGAGGCCGCTGCCAACCTTGACCACGAGTCGCCGGATGCGGCCTAGCTGGCGGCGGGCACCCACGGCAGGGCCTCCAGCCGATCGGCCACGTCGCGCAGCAGCTCACCGAGCCCGCGGCCGGTGACTGCGGAGATCGCGTGGAACGGGCGGCCGGTCGTCGCGCAGTGACCTTGCACGCGCGCCAGCGCGGCGGCCGCCGCCGGGTCGCCATCGGCGAGATCGATCTTGTTGGCGACGACGATCTGCGGGCGCGCGGCCAGCTCCGCCGAGTACGCGGCCAGCTCGGCATCGATCGCCGCGAGGTCGTCGAGCGGATCGCGGCCGCTGCTGGGGTCGAGGTCGAGCAGATGCAGAAGCAGCCGCGTGCGCTCGGTATGGCGCAGGAACTGGTGTCCGAGCCCGCGCCCCTCGCTGGCGCCCGGGATGAGCCCGGGCAGGTCGGCGATGACGAACGTACGGTCGTCGTCCACTCGCACGATCCCGAGCGTGGGCTGCAGGGTCGTGAACGGATAGTCGCCGATCTTCGGCTTCGCCGCCGACACGCGGGACACCAGCGTGGACTTGCCCGCGTTGGGAACGCCGATCACCCCCACGTCGGCCAGCAGCTTGAGCTCGAGGTGCAACCAGCGCTCGGGGCCCGGGCGCCCCAGGTCGGCGCGACGCGGTGCCTGGTTGGTGGACGAGGAGAATCGCGCGTTGCCGCGCCCGCCGCGGGCACCCCGCACCGCCTGCAGGCGCTGGCCGGCCGCCGCGAGGTCCCCCAGCAACTCGCCGGTGTCGCGGTCCGTCACCACGGTGCCCGGCGGGACCCGCACGACCCGGTCGGCTCCACCGGCGCCGTGGCGGTTGGAGCCCTCTCCGTGCTGTCCGCGCTCGGCGTGGTAGTGGCGTTGATAACGAAAGTCCAGCAGGGTCGTGAGCGCGGGATCCGCCTCGAGGTACACCGAGCCGCCGTCACCGCCGTCGCCGCCGTCGGGACCACCGCGGGGCACGAACTTCTCGCGCCGGAAGCTGACGCAGCCGGCGCCGCCGTCGCCGCCCTTGACGAAGATGTCGATCTCGTCGACGAACATGATCGCTGGAGGAACGACTCGGGCCGACGCGCCCGGCTGGGCAGGCCGATCCGGATCAGGCCGGCTGAGTCAGGACGCTGATGTAGCGCGAGTCGCGGCGACGCTCGAACTTCACCACGCCGTCGACCTTGGCGAACAGCGTGTCGTCGGAGCCACGGCCGACGTTGTTGCCGGGCTTGAAGCGGGTGCCGCGCTGGCGGACCAGGATGGACCCGCCGGTCACGAACTGCCCGCCAAAGCGCTTGACGCCGAGCATCTGCGGATTCGAATCCCGGCCGTTGCGCGAGCTGCCGACGCCTTTCTTGTGCGCCATGACGTCTCCTACACCTCGATCCTGGTAATCCGCACCGCGGTCGCCGCCTGCCGGTGACCGCGATTGCGTCGATAGTTCTTGCGCCGCTTGAACTTCACGACCGAGATCTTGCGGCCTCGGCCCTGCGCCACCACCTGCCCCGACACGCGCGCGCCCTTGAGCCGGTCGGGCGCCACGATGATCTCGCCCTCGCGGGCCACCAGCAGCACGGAGGTGAACGCCACCTCGGCACCCTTGTCCCCTGGCAGCTTCTCGACCGAGATGGTCTGGCCCTCGGTCACGCGGTATTGCTTGCCCCCCGTCGCGATCACCGCTTCCATGTCACCGGACTCCATGCGGGCTTTTGAGTGACGACCGCCCATAAGACCATAGCTGTCCTGCTTCCGTCAACCTCGTGGGAGGTGGCTCCAACACCCCCAATCGCTCGTCGCGCGCCGGCGAAGCTGCGGAACCCGCTAGGCAGTTTTGAGGTAGTCGGAGAGTTGTTTGCGGACGAAGAGGCGGGAGCGGTGCACGCGGGACTTGACGGCGGGCAGGCTGATGCCGAGGGTCTCGGCGATGTCGGGGTTGGAGAGGCCCTCGACGTCGTGCAGGACCAGGGCGGTGCGATAGTCGGCGGGGAGGCCGTCGATTGCCCGCTGGAGCACGTCGCGCAGCTCGCCCTGCAGCGCGTTCTCGTCCACCCGGCTCGACCAGTCGTCCATTGGCTCGAAGTGGCGGCCGTCGCCGTCGAGCGAGGGCAGCACGTCGTCCAGCGCGATCTCGGCCGACTTCTGGCGGCGCGTTCGAAGCTTCTGGTAGGCCGCGTTGGCGGTGATCCGGTAGATCCACGACCCGAAGGCGGACTCGCCCTTGAACATGTTCACCTTGCGGGCGACCGTCCACAGCGCGTCCTGGGCGGCCTCCTCGGCGTCCTCGCGCAGGCCGGTGATCCGCATTGCCAGCCGATAGACGCGGTCGCCGTAGCGCTCGACGAGCCGCTCGGCGGCGTCGGGGTCCTCGCGACGCAGCGCCTCGACGAGGTCGGCGTCGGCATCCACCCGCGGAACGGGGGCCACGCTCACGAGCGGACCTCGTACAGCGTCAGGTATCGCTTCAGCTCCATCACGCATTGCTCCATCACACCGATATCCTTCGAGACCTTGGACAGCAGGATGGCGCCCTCGAGGCTGGCCACCAGGAAGTAGCCGATCGACTCGGCGTCACATCCGGTCACGACCTCGCCCCGTTGCTGGGCCTCTCGGAGCGCGAGCGTCAAGCGCTCCCTCCATCCCGTAAACACCGATGCCAGGCGGGCGCGAAATCCCTCGTGCACGTCGCTCAGCTCGCAGGCCAGGTTGCCCATCGCGCAGCCGCCCACGCAGTTGCGCTCTCGCTGGGCCTGTAACACCCGGTCGAGGAAGCAGCCGATCTGCCCCAGGCGTGGTGCGTCGGTGTCCGAGAAGCATGGCTCCAGCGTGCGCCCCAGGAAGCGCGCCACGAGCTGGTCGAGGATCGCGTAGCCGAGGTCTTCCTTGCTGCGGAAGTGGTGGTAGAAGTTGCCCTTGCCTGCCCCGCTCCCGCGAAGGACGTCGTCGAGCGAGGTGTTCTGGTACCCCTGGACGTGCATGAGCCGAGTCGCGGCCTCGAGGATCGCCTCCCGCGTCGACCGCCCGCCCCGCACCCGCCCCGGCGCCACCTGCGTCCTCGTCTCAGTCACGTCTGTACCAACCAGTTGGTACAGAAAGATACTCCCTTCTCTCGCACTGCGTCAAGACGAAGGCTCGGCCGGCTCAGAAGATCTGCGCGGCGACCCTCAGAGCCGCCATGACGACGGCCTTGGGATAGAGGCCCAGCGCCACCACCCCGAGCGCGCAGAGCGCGACCGAGACGGCCAGGGTGGGAGCCACCGGGACGGAGCCGGTGCGTTCGGGGGCCTCGATGTACATCCGCTTGGCGACGAGCAGGTAGTAGAAGAGCGCGACGACGGTGAGCACCGCCCCCAGCAGGACGAGCCAGTACAGGCCACGCTCGGCAGCCGCCCAGAAGACGTAGAGCTTGGCCCAGAAGCCGGCGACGAAGGGGATCCCGCCGAGCGAGAGCAGGAACAGGAGCATCGCCAGGGCCAGCAGCGGCGAGCGCTGGGCGAGACCTCGGAAGGCGGTGGTCGCCTCCGAGCCCTCGGCGCGCGCCAGCGCCTCGACCACGAGGAAGGCGCCCATGTTGCCGAACACGTAGGCGACCAGATAGAAGAGCACCATCGCGGTGCCCGACGCCGAGGCGGCGGCCACGCCCACCAGCATGTAACCGATCTGGGCGATGCCGGAGTAGGCGAGCAGCCGCTTGGCATTCTGCTGAGGCAGCGCCATCAGGTTGCCGGCGAGCATCGTGAGCGTCGCCAGCAGCGCGGCCACCGGCATCAATGCCCCCGTCCGCTCGCCGCCTCCCTCGAAGTAGACGCGGAAGATCGCCACGAAGCCGGCCGCCTTCGGCGCCACGCTGAGCCAGGCGACGAAGGGCGTCGAGGCCGCCTCGTAGGTGTCGGGCACCCACATGTGGAACGGGAACGCGGCGATCTTGAACGAGAAGCCCACCAGGGTCGCGATCAGCCCGAGCGTCAGCAGCGGTCCGGCAGATCCGGCGCCGGCGATCCTGGCCAGATCCGTGGCCCGCGTGGCGCCGTACACGAACGAGAGCCCGTACGCCATCACCGCCGAGGAGACCGAGCCCACCAGGAAGAATTTCAGCGAGGCCTCGACGGCCCCGGCGTCGCGCTTGAGGAAGCCGGCGAGCACGTAGAGCGGGATCGACATCAGCTCGAAGGCCACGAAGAGCAGCACGATGTCGCGGGCCGAGGCGAGGACCAGCATGCCGAGCAGCGAGGTGAGCAC
>JBKOZA010000551.1:0-2362 GCA_046725675.1 Candidatus Methylomirabilota bacterium | reverse complement strand
TCATCAGCTCCGACACGTAGGCCGTGGACATCATGGCCTGGGCCAGCGGGGCGCGGAACCCCCGCTTGCGGGCGAACGCCTCGTCGCTGTGGATGTAGTTCGGCCGCACCCCGGAGTAGGCGTCGATCCGCCGCTGCGGGATGTCCTTCACGAGCCGGGGCAGCTCCTGTCCGATCGAGACGGCAGCGGTCGTCGTGGTGGCCATGCCAACCTCTCAGTCGCGGAAGAGCATCTGGGTGAAGCGGCCTCGCACGAGCACGGCGCCGGTCTCGTCCTCGGTGGTGAACTCGGTGACCATGTAGGGCTTGCCGCGCCGCTCGTACTTGTCGACCACGCGGCCGCGCGAGCGCGCGCGCACGCCGGGTCGGATCGGCTCCACGAACTCGAACTCCATCTTCGCGTGCAGGCCGCCGGGCACCGTGTAGCGGCTGTGGCGCAACCGGAGGGCCTGGTTGCCGAGCAGCGTGGGGTGCGCCACCGGCCCGCCGAACGGCGAGTCCTCGAAGAACCACGGATGGTGGTCGTCGACGGCGAAGGCGTACGTCTCGATCTCCTCGGGCGTGACGAGGAACGTGTCGGAGACGAACTCCTCGCCGACCTGCAGCCGCTCGTAGGTGAGCCGGGGGAACTCGATCATGCCGCGTCTCTCCATGGGCGGGAGCCCGGATGCCGAACGGCGTCGGCGGGCTGCGCTACTTCACGGGGGCCACGACCACGTCGGTCGGCGCCCCCTTCAGGAAGTTCTCCACGTTGGCGACCGCGCGCACCAGCCCGTCGCGCACGACCTCGGGCGTCTGACCGGCGTTGTGTGGAGACAGGACGACGTTGGGCAGGGCCAGGATGGGGTCGTCGGGCTTGACCGGCTCCTCGTGGAACACGTCGAGCCCGGCCGCCGCGATGCGGCCCTGGCGTAGGGCGTCCAGCAGCGCGTCCCGCTCGACCAGCGCGCCGCGGCCCGTGTTGACGAGGATGGCGGTCTTCTTCATGAGCGCGAACTCGCGCCGGGTGAGGAAGCCGCGCGTCTCCGGCGTCAGCCGCAGGTGCAGCGACACGAAGTCGGCCTCGCGCAGCAGGTCGTCCTTGGCGGCCGGGCGGGCGCCGAGTCCGCGGACGTGGCCCTCGTCGCCGCGCGCGCTCCAGGCCAGGACGTCCATGCCGAGCGCGCGCCCGAGGGTGATCACGCGGGCGCCGATGGTGCCGGTGCCGAACACCCCGAGCGTCTTGCCCAGGCACTGCGTGAGCATCTCGCGAGGCCAGGCGCCGCCGCGCATCTCGCGGTCGATGCGCGGGATTTTGCGCCCGGTGGTGAGCATCAGCGCGATCGCGTGCTCGGCCACCGCGAAGGCGTTGACGCCCGGCGTGTTGCACACGGTGATGCCCCGCCGCCCGGCCGCGCCGAGGTCGATGTTGTCGGTGCCGGTGCCCCACACCGACACCAGCTTCAGCTCCCGGCAGGCGGCGAAGACGCCGTCGCTGAAGCGGGCGTGAGCACGGATGTTGACCGCCACGCGGGCGCGGCCGATGCGCCGGATCAGCTCGGCCTCGTCGTCAGCGCCGCGGGCGGTGACGACGTGCACCTCGCCGAGCTTCCGGGCGCGATCGTGGGCCGCCGAGCCCTCGAACACGCTCGGGAAGTCGTCGGGAACGGCGATGAGCGCGTCGGGCACGCGGCGGCCCTAGACGGCGTCGGCGAACGAGGCCTGGGCGGCGGCGACACCGGCGCCCGGCTCGGCCTTGTAGCCGAGGTCGCGTAGCGTCAGCTCGAGCGCCGACAGGGTCGGCAGGACGTACTGGGGGCTGGCCGTGATCCCCATCGTGCCGATGCGCAGCGTGCTGGTGCGGATCCTGTCCAGGCCGGTGCCGACGAGGATGCCGTAGCGGTCGCGCATGGTGCTGACCACCGCCGCCGTATCGATGCCCTTGGGTGCCTTGATCGAGGACACGGTGTTGGACAGGATCGCCGGGTCCGGGAACATCTCGAGGCCCATCGCGGCGACGCCGGCCCGCAGCGCTCCGGCCGCCACCGCGTGGCGGCGGAAGCGATGCTCGAGGCCCTCCTCGAGGATGAGGCGAACGGCCACGCGCATCGCCTCGGTGAGATGGGTTGGGATGGACACCGGCTGCCGGCGTGGCGTGCCGTCCGGCACCTTGCCGCCGCGCGAGACCGGCATCCATTGCTCCCTCCAGCGCAACAGGTCGTACGCGTAGGAGTGCGCCGGGATCTTGCGCCGCTCCATCGCCTCCCACGCCCGGGCGCTCACCGAGACGAGCCCCATGCCCAGCGGGGCGGCCAGACACTTCTGGGAGCCCGTCATGTTCAGGTCGACGCCCCACTCGTCGGTCCGGACGTCGATGCCGGCGA